>NZ_MNQY01000043.1:0-68157 GCF_001915675.1 Parabacteroides sp. merdae-related_45_40
ATGGTACTGCGTAACAGTGGAAGAGTAGGTAGCCGCCGTCTTAGGTGAAAGGAGTCAGTCGAAAGATTGGCTCCTTTTTTTGGTATATACACCAGCCGTTGTAGAGATGTGGCGTGGCCGCATCTAATCCTTTCGAAATGTGCCGGATTTTGGTTAATCCAGCACTAATTTTACGATAGCCCCGTAAGAGGGTACGTTCTTAAAAGCGTCTTGCAAAGGATATTCGCCAGCGTAGACCCGGGCACAAGTCAATACCCCGCCATGCGCGAACAGGCATACCTTTTGCAGCCCGCTTTTGCGAAGCTCATTCAAGAAGTCGCTAACCCGGTCGTATTGATCTTGTAGGGATTCACCGTTTGGAGTCGGGTTATTAACCCAATCCTTAAACCAAGCCTCTGAGCGGGGATCGGAGGATAGCTCATTCCACGATTTCATTTCCCATTCCCCGAAATTCACCTCCTTGATACGGTCTTCTCTCTCCGCCTCCGGAAAGCCGCAATAATTAGCTAAGCGCACGCAGCGGGTAAGGGGACTTGTCCAAACCTTATCGAACGTATGATCGCTCAAGCCTTTTTTTACCTCTTCCGCCTCTTCCTCGAAGGTCGGTTTCAATGGAACATCGGTTTGCCCGTAGGCGTAGCCGGCGGGAACATCGACAGAGGTATGTCTGATTAAATAAATCTCCATAATTATATAGTTTGATAGATGATCACGAAACCCATATAGAAGCTTAACTCACAAAGAAGAAAAGTCGCTCCACAGCAGTCTCCCGTATATCCTTGTATCTTTCTCTTCATGAAAGAGGTGAGGAAGTACCAAGTGATAACCGGGAATATACCCGCTAGTAAGTAAACAGGTTGGGGAAGCCATAATAATGGTAAGAAAGCACAAATGATGCTAAATACATATTCTCGAGAGGTCATTCGGCTATATACGGTCTTGTTCTTGGCTTCCTCCTCTTTCCTCGCGTAAGGCAGGCGATTGATGATCATGCTGGAGACGCCTTTGCAAAAAGGATCTCCAGCCAGTATGGCACATCCCGCTAGCTCGATCGGGAGACTGCTTACTAGTAGGTAGAACAGTCCGAAGTAGAAAATCAGTCCGATTACCCCATAGCTGCCTATATGCGAGTCTTTCATGATCGCCAATATGCGTTCCCGGCTCGTGCCGCCGCCGAAACCGTCGAAGAAATCCGCCAGCCCGTCCTCATGCAGGCAGCCAGTTATCAGCAATCGGGTAATCATGGCGCATAAGATCGCCACGGATGACGGAAGAATCAAGGAGGTAGCGTACAATACCAATACCGACAAACCAGCCGTCAGCCAACCGACCAACGCCCAATGGCTCACGATATTCTTGAAACAGGCCGCCGGAACCTCCGCCAACCGCCAGAACGGTAACCGAGTAAAGAATATAAACGCAGCGAGTATCCGCAACATATCAGAAATATTTAGTGATTGCCGCTTGCTTGAAACTATGCATCTCGTTGATCATACGAACGGCCGAGTCAAGTATCGGGTAAGCGCATACCGAGCCGGAACCTTCTCCCAGCCGTAGCCCTAGATCGAGCAATGCTTTTGCCCCCAAGAAATCCAGTATCCGTTTATGTCCGGCCTCGTCGCCGCAATGCCCGAATACGCAATACGATTGCATTTCCGGATATAAGCGGGAAGCCACCAATACGCAATTCGTCATGATAAAACCATCCACGAGGATAATCATCTTCAGTTCGGCGGCACGCAACATGCCTCCTACAGCCATAACCATCTCATACCCTCCGAAGTAGCGCATTACATCCAAGGCGCTTCCATCCCCTTTGTAATTCTCCAACGAGCGTTTCAGTACGTTGTATTTATGCCGTACGCCTTCGCTGTCCAGTCCGCTACCGGCCCCCACACAGTCGATCAATGGGATTTGCGTGAGGCAAGTCATCCACATGCTGGAAGCCGCCGTATTCCCGATACCCATCTCTCCGAAACTGATCACGTTACAGCCTTCGTTGTAACAATCCGTCACGATATCGGCTCCGTATTGAAGGGCTTTCTCCATTTCCTCCACGGTCATGGCCGCCTCGTGAAGAAAGTTACGGGTTCCTCCCTTGCGCACCTTGCGGTCGATAAGTTGGGGGATAACGGGGAAATCGAAATCCACGCCGCCATCCACGATCTTCAACTCAAACCCATGCTGGCGGGCAAGGTAGCAAACTCCCGCTCCTCCGTTCAAGAAATTATGGATCACTTGGCGAGTTACCTCCTTGGGAGATTTGCTTACACCCTCGTCGGCGATGCCGTGATCCGATGCATAGATTACGTTCACGGGATGACGCAAGACAGGCGATAAGGTTTGCTGGATCAATCCCACTTGCAGGGCGAGCGCCTCGAGCGTTCCCAATGAGCCTTTCGGCTTTGTCAGATTATCGATCTTGTCTTGTAAAGCGGCCTCCAGCCCTTTGTCCGGGGCCTCGATGTGAAATTGTATCATGATAGTAGTATTTTATATAAGTCGTTGTTCTTATTCCTTGATCTTGACGGGGATTCCGCTGACCATCAAGACAACCTCGTCCGCCTTCGAGGCGATGTATTGGTTGAGCCAGCCTTGCATATCGGTAAATTTCCGTTGCACCTCGTCTATCGGCACACCTCCCATACCCAACTCATTTGTCACGAAGATCAGGCAGGCATCTTGCCGGGAGAGTTTATCGAACTCCGCTTTGAGGAGGGAGAGAGATAATTCCACGTCGCTTTGATTGTCGAAGAAGAAGTTAGTCCCCCAAAGGGTTACGCAATCGATCACCACGACACGACCGGTAAGATCGTGGCGGCTCAAGTATTTCTCTTCCTCTATATTGGTCCACTCGGGGCCACGGTCTCGCTGGTGGCGTTCTACCCGCTTCCGGAACTCTTCGTCCCAGATGCGGGAGGTAGCTAGGTAAACCGGGTTGGGCGACAGCGATAAGGCGAGCCTCTGTGCGTATCCGCTCTTGCCGGACCGCTGTCCTCCAGTCACTAAGATCACTTTCTTACTCATCGCCTTCGTGATTCCTGTTTTTCCGGTGGGCGGCACGTTTAGCCTTGTTGATCGGATTGTTCTTGCTCGTCTTCCGAAGGGCGGCCGATTTCGGGTTGGCGGCGATCCGCTGCGCCACCGCCGATTTGCTCAGTGCCTTTCCGAACTTGGGGCGTAAGGCATCCCGCAATAACTTCTCCTCGTCGGTAAGCTTGGCGGTCTTGGGTTTCCAGCCTCCCTCTTTCTGCGCCTTACGGGCGGCAGCGTATTTATTGAACTTTCCGAACTTCTCCATTTTAGCGCCTTCACGGCCTCCCTTGTTCTCGGGTTTCGCTTTCCGGAGCGTGCCGAGTAATTCTTTTTCTTGCTGCACCTCCTTTTTCTCCTCCTCTTGCAGGCGGATATATTTCTCTACATTCAAGCGTTCACCGTCCACCAATACGATATCTTCCGCCGTGACCTTCTGGCCTACGTGCGGTTGCTTGCCGTTTACGGTTACCCGTTCCATCTCGATGAAATTGTCCGCTTCCCGGCGTGAGCAAACACCGGCTTCGCTTATCAGTTTGTTTAATCTAATTTCCATATTATTAATATTATATTATTAGTAAAATAAGGGTGACGATCACACCCATCAACAGTTCCGTATTACTATTCACTTGAATGGCGATACGCATATCCTCGGTCGTGAAAGGCCTCGCGTTCGTTCCGATATAAGGCTTCTCCACCGGTTTGCCGAAATAATCGTGCGTCCCCCCGAACTGGCAGTCCAAGACCGCCGCCAAGGCCGCTTCTGGATAACCGGAATTAGGGCTTGCGTGTTCAGGGCCGAAACGCCGTACGAAATCCCTTTTCCCCCAATTATTGGAGACCAGCAACATCAAATAGGCCGTGAGGCGGGCCGGGATGTAATTGGCGATATCGTCGATTTGCGCCGCTATCCGTCCGAACTCAAGGTAACGCTCATTCTTATAACCGATCATCGAGTCCAGCGTATTCACCATCTTGTAAGCCATCATCCCCGGCAACCCCAGCAGGGCAAACCAAAACATCGGGGCGATCACGCCGTCGCTTAAGTTCTCGGACAAGGTCTCCAACGCCGCCGCCCGTATCTCTTGCGGCGACAGGTTCGAGGTATCCCTCCCCACGATCCGTGCCACTTGCCGCCGTCCTTCTTCCGTGCTACGGTCCACGGCCTCGAACACCGCCTTCACTTCCTTGATAAGCGTCTTTCCGGATAGGCAATAAAATACGCCGACAGCCGTCAGCAACCCACTGAACTGAGGATGTATGATCCAAGCCCACGACAATATTCTCTCGCAGATTAAATACACGCCAAGGATAAGCACGACTGCCAGTATGCCGCCTTTTAGGACCCGCTCGGAGCCTTTATTCAACTCTTTCTCTCCGGCGCTGATCGCTTTGCCAAACCATACGATCGGATGGGGCCAACCTTCCGGGTCTCCCAGCAACCGGTCGGATAACCAACCACCCAAAAAGGGCACGATCTTGAGTAAATTGATAGAATGATGTAACCAATACATATTGAATGTCATTGAAGGAACAAACTTAGACAAAAAAAAGAACATAAGGAAGCGGTAAGCGATTCTTCATCACACATTAGGCGAAAGAAACCTACATTTAAAGGATTTCGAGCGTAGACTTTCATATTCTATCAGCCGTTAAATGATCATCCACCATCTGTTGCATGATCTTCTAACAGTTGGTGGATGATCATACAACGGATGGTAGAAGATGAATAGGTACGGAGAAAACGGCTAAAGGATGCCTTTAGAAGCCTTAAATCTTCGGGAAGGGAGGGCTTGATATACGGGGGATTCCTTTCAATTTTGTATTTATTAACAAGAAGAGCGTTCTTACGGCCGGTTATTATTACTTTATTTGCTCCCATCGTATCGTGAAAGGAGTTAATCGAGATGACAGATGAAAAATCCATCCTAGAACAATTTGCCGCTGGAAATCATACCGCTTTCCGGGAATTGTTCATGCGTTACCATCTGAAAGTCTATTATTTCGTGCTGGGACTCGTGAAGTCCGAGAGCGATGCCGAGGACTTGACCCAAGAGATTTTCCTAAAGCTTTGGACACATCGGAGTCGTTTCACGGAAGTGAGGACGTTCGGTTCCTACCTCTATGTGCTGGCGAAGCATACGGCGTTCAATTATATCGAATCCCGCCGGGTGAATCTCGTGAGCTTGGAGAGAGCCGGGGAGGAAGACGGGGAACGAAGTGATACGCCTTACGAGGATTTAGTTGCCAAGGATTTACGGTTGCTAGTGGATATGATCGTGGAGACCATGCCACCACAGCGGAAGATGATCTACCGGATGAGCCGCGACGAGGGTTTGTCGAACACAGAGATCGCCGAGAATCTACAACTCTCGAAAAAGACCGTGGAAAACCACTTGAACCTAGCGCTAAAGGAATTGCGGAACGCGGTATTGACTTTCCTTCTTGTTATGATGTGTTAATGGCTTGGGGGTAAAGCGGGAAAAGGAGGTCCTATAAACAAGATAAAATAGAAAAGCAGGAATGAGTCCTATAAAAAAGATATTAAAATACTTTTTCCATCATTCGTTCTCCGGGGAGATGGTGGATCGGGTACATCAGCGATTGGCGGAGCCGGGAGACGAGCGGGAAAAGGAAGAGGCTTTACGGGATATCTGGAATGAGATCGGTTTCCCGGAGGCGGATAAGCGGAGCGAGATGGCTTTCGCCCGGTTGGAGAATACATTGGGCGTGAGGCCCCGCCGCCGTCTGCGTATCCCGGCGTGGGTACGTATCGCCGCTATCTGGCTGATTCCTTTGTTGTCGTTGGGTGTTTCTTATTATCTATACAGGGATGCGCAGGATGTCAAGAAACTGGCTTTTATGGAACAGTTCGTGCCTTCCGGCAAGCGGGAGCGGATCACCTTGCCCGATGGTAGCGAGGTTTGGTTGAATTCCGGTACCTTGCTGCTTTATCCATCTGACTTTATTGGGGATAAGCGGGAGATCTATCTGGTGGGAGAGGGATATTTCAAGGTGCGAAAACGCCCCGAGCAACCTTTCATCGTGCGGACGAAAGCGATGCGGGTACAAGTGCTGGGCACCGAGTTCAATTTATCCGCCTACCCGGACCAAGAGAAAATAACAACGACCTTGGAGGAAGGTTCCTTGAAGATCCTTCCCGATGATCCCTCGGTGGCTCCATGTATATTGAGACCTAACGAGCAGCTTGTCTACATCCCTTCCCGGGGAAAGATGGACGTGCGGCAGGTGGTGGCCTCGGATTACTCGGATTGGAAAGAGGGAGGCTTGTTGTTTAACAACGACTCTTTCGAGGAAATCTTGAAAACCTTGGAACGTGTCTACAACGTGAAGGTGCATTTGCGTACTTCCGCTTATCATTCCAACCGGCTTACGATCCATTTCAATAAGCATGAGTCGTTGGAGAACATCATGATGTTGGTCAAGGAGATGATACCCGGCTTGGAGTATCAGATCAAAGAGGATGGGATCTATATTGATTGAGTTAAGGAGATATTAGGCTTTTATAATTCGTTAACGTTTTTCCGTTGGGTGCGCTCCTCGTTTCCCTTGTCCTAATAGCGAGTACGTACTACAAAGGAGATATAAATGTTTAACTAAAAAATCTAATATCGCATGAACAGGAATAAATCTATACGTGTCGCTATTCTTTGCCTGAGCCTCGCTATGGCTGGGAGCTTGCCTATCGATGCGCAGAAAGTGACCTTCCATGAAGGTTCGATCTCATTGAAACAGGCGTTTGAGAAACTAGAGTCAAGCTCTGCTTATAAGATAGCTTATAATGATAGCCAATTGGACGTGTCGAGAAAGGTCTCGATGGATCAGAAAGACATGGAAGTATTGCAGGTCTTATCACAGCTGTTAAAGAATACGGGATACACGTATAAAATAAACGGGAATTATGTGATCATCGTGCCGGAAGAGGTCAAGACTGTCAAGGGGAAAAAGCAAGTATCGGGTGTGATTGTCGATACGAACGGCGATCCTGTGATCGGGGCGAACGTGGTGGAGAAAGGAACTACCAACGGTACGATTACCGATCTCGACGGAAAGTTTACGCTAGAGGTAAATGACAACTCTGTCCTTCAAGTTTCCTATATCGGCTATAATACGCAAGAGGTCTCGGCGAACGGAAAGACGAGTTTCTCTATCAAGCTGGGCGAGAATACACAAACATTGGATGAGGTGGTAGTCGTAGGTTATGGTACGATGAAGAAGAGCGACTTGACCGGATCGGTTACCAACGTAAAGGCGGAGAAGCTGTTGAGCAAGCCGGTGGTGAATGTTGGGCAGGCCTTGGCGGGAAAGGCTTCCGGTGTGGAGATCTTTGAGAATGGCGGTACGCCGGACGGGAAAGTACGGGTGCGTATCCGTGGTAATAACTCTATCAACTCATCGAATGAGCCTCTGTATGTGGTAGATGGCGTGATTGGCGTAAGCAATATCAATC
Source organism: Parabacteroides sp. merdae-related_45_40 (assembly GCF_001915675.1). Classification (NCBI taxonomy): domain Bacteria; kingdom Pseudomonadati; phylum Bacteroidota; class Bacteroidia; order Bacteroidales; family Tannerellaceae; genus Parabacteroides; species Parabacteroides sp. merdae-related_45_40. The sequence continues at coordinate 7,505 of NZ_MNQY01000043.1, forward strand.
TGTTGAATCCTAGTGAGATCGAATCCTTGGAGGTATTGAAGGATGCCTCCGCCACGGCTATCTATGGTGCCCGTGGAGCAAATGGCGTGATCATGATTACGACGAAACGAGGTATCAAGAACGAGAAAGCGCAGATCTCGTACGACGGTTATGTCTCTATCGGTAAAATGGCGAAGAAACTGGACTTGATGAACGCTTCCGAGTGGTGGCAGAATTACAATACCACGATGGATAACGGGCAGAAATATGATCCGGAAGGGTATGCGCAAGGCAAGTACAAGAAAGTGACGCCGGCGGATCTGCCGAATTTGTTCGATGCTAATGGTAACCCATTGTATGATACCGATTGGCAGGATGAGGCTTATCAAACGGCTATCAACCATAATCACCAAGTCAGCATCCGGGGCGGAGCCGATAAGACCTTGTATAGCGTGCATTTGGGGTATATGCATAAGGATGCCTTGATGCGTAACGGTTTCCTAGACCGGTATAGCGGTAGGATCAACTTGGATTCCCAGCTTCGGGATTGGTTGAAGATGGGTGCCAATATGTCGTTCAATTATAATAAGGGAAACGATAATTACAAGAGTTATGGAGTAAAGCGTTTAGTACAGGAAGCTATTCCGTTGATTCCCGTAAAATATCCCGATGGCTCTTGGGGAAGCAACCGTGATTTCCCCGGTGCGGTACAGGATACACCTTCCCGGTATCTGGAAGAGATGGTGAACGAGACTTCCAATATCCAGACGATCGCCGACCTATATCTGGATTTCAAGATCACGGACGACTTGAACTTTAAGTCTACTTTCGCCGTAGATGCCAGTAATAGGAAACGTAATTATTATTCGGGTAAGGATCTGATCCAGTTCAGTAAGACACAGGGAGGTATCGCTACAATAGCGACCTTGAAGGAATTGTATTGGCAGAGTGAGAATTATTTTAATTATAATAAGGAGTTCAATAAGAACAATCGTATGAATGTGATGCTTGGAGCAAGCTGGCAGCAACGGGCTGCCGAGAGCGTGGAAGCTACCTCGCAGAATTTCAGCGATGATTTTTACCAATGGCATAATCTGGGAGCGGGAACAGTGACGATACCGTCGAAATCGGATGATTATGCTTGGTCTATCAACTCTTATTTCGCACGTATCAATTATACCTTGAAAGACCGCTATCTATTTACGGCCACAGGCCGTTACGATGGATCATCTAAGTTTGGAAAGAATAATAAGTATGCCTTCTTCCCCTCTTTTGCGTTTGCGTGGAGAGCCTCGGAGGAAAGCTTTTTGAAAAGTGTTCATTGGCTGAATAATCTAAAGGTACGTACCAGTATCGGCGAGACCGGAAACCAAGAGATCGGCAATTATGCTTTCTTCCAGAATTTAGGATCGGAGAATGCGATTTTTGGAGATAATTATTATACGGCTTTATATCGTAGTACATTTGGTAATCCAGACTTGAAATGGGAGAAGACCTTGCAATGGGATGCCGGTGTCGATGTAAGCGTATTGAATCAGCGTATCGATTTGTCTTTGGATTATTATTATAAAAAGACGAGTGATCTGTTATTGAATGCCCCGATCCCGGGAACTTCCGGATTGAATACGATCATGCGAAATATCGGCTCTGTGCAGAACCAAGGCTTTGAATTGACATTAAATACGCATAATATACAGACTGACAATTTTAATTGGATGTCTACGGTATTGTTTAGCGTGAATCGGAATAAAATCCTGAGCTTGGGCGAAAATGATGAGGATATCTATCCTGCTCCGCGTCATCCGCAAGGGGATATGCTGATATTGCGTGTCGGTGAACCTGTTGGTTCGCTATGGGGATTGCGTCGTCTGGGAACTTGGGGTGAGGACGAGGCTACCGAGGCGGCTAAATACAACCGCCTCCCGGGAGACGTGAAGTATGAGGACTTGAATGGCGACGGGAAGATCAATAGCGAGGATAATACGATTATCGGCTGTACCTCCCCGGACTGGACCATGACGATCTCTAATACGTTCCTTTATAAGAACTTCGATTTCTCGTTCGATCTCCGCTTCGTGTTCGGGAATGATGTCGTGAATTGCGCTACTCATAACGCCGAGGATCGGTCGGGTGTAGCGAATGGCTTCAAGTCGAATTTGAACGCTTGGACTCCGCAAAACCAGCATACGATGGTTGCCCAGCGTCGTCCGATGAAATCGTATTATGATTCTTATCCGGATTCACATTGGATGCAGAACGGTTCTTTCGTTCGGGGGCAGAACTTCGTCTTGGGATATACTTTCAGCAAGAGCTTGCTCCAAAAGATAAGGTTACAGGATTTGAGAATCTACGCAAGTGCTCAGAACTTGTTCTGTATCACGAAGTACAAAGGCTATGATCCGGAGGTTACGACCTATGAGGATGCTGCTTTCGGACAAGGTATCGACGACTTCAGCGAGCCTAAGGCACGTACTTTTACTTTTGGTTTAAATGTTAAATTCTAATGCGATTGAGTTATGAAAATAAATAAAATCTATATCGTCTCATTATGTGCGTTATTCTTGTCTTCTTGTAATAATTTCTTGGATGAGCAACCTACCGGTACAATGACTACCGATTCAAAGTTGACAAGTAAGGAGTCCGCTTTGGCCTTGACGAATTCGGCTTATTTGAAGAATACGGTCTTTAATAAGATGACCCCGGGTTGGGGATGTAATACGATCTTATTGCTCGAATATATGACTGGCAAAGCTACTTCCGAGAATTCCCAATCGAATTATAAGGACTTTCAGGATCTACTGGTGAGTGATCGTTCTTTATATATCGAGAACTGGTGGCAAGATTGTTATGCCGGTATCGCGAACTGTAACCTTGCGCTTCAAAAACTCGGGGAGTTCGAGAATCTGGATGCTTCCTTGATTAATGGCTACATGGCCGAGGTGAAGTTTATGAGGGCCTTGTATTATTTCTATTTGGTACGTATCTTTGGCGATGTCCCTAAGATTACGACCGTACAGTCGGAGTTGGGAGAGCTGCAAGTATCTCGTGCCCCGGTAAAGGAAATCTATGATGAGATCATTATTCCGGATTTGTTGGAGGCCGAGCAATCGGATCTGGCTTTTAGCGATCATACAGGGCGTGTCTCGATGGGAGCGGTGAAAGCGCTTCTTGCGGATGTCTATCTTACGTATGCCGGTTATCCTTTGCAAGGAGGTAAATCTTATTACGCAGAATCGGCTAAACGTTCATTGGAGGTTATAAAATCAAATGAGTATACGCTCTTCACGGATTATGAGAGCCTACGGCTTCCGTCGCAGAATAATAAGGGAGAGTTTATTTATCAAGTTCAGTTCTCCTTGAACAAGCGGCATAACGAGTCGGTACGTATCTTTTTACCTTCTCGTTCCGGCATTTCCGCCTACGATTTGGAATATGGTAGCCTGATCCCTACCAAAGAATTCGTGGAAAGCTTTGAGAAAGGAGATAAGCGTACGGAAGAGAAGCAATATTTCTTTACAAACTACAAGGGGCATCCGAGTAAGTTCTCTCCGGGAGCGGCAGAGTTGGAGTTTATGGATTTGAATGGCTATTATATCTATAAGTTTTTTGATCAAGTGGCTATTGATAATACGGCGAAGTCAGACTTGAACTGGAGTGTATATCGTTACACGGATGTATTATTAATGTATGCGGAAGCGCAAGTGAACGCGGATGGTACTCCGAACCAGCAATCCATCGATATCGTGAACCAAATACGAGGAAGGGCCGGATTAGCGCCGTTTAAGCAGACCAACGCAAGCGCATTCTTGGAGGAAGTCTGGGACCAACGTTACTTTGACTTATGCTATGAGAATAAGATGTGGTTTGATATGCTACGTACCCGTAAGATCCGGGATGATAAATCCGGGGAATATGTGGACTTTATCGGCTATAAGACGAATTGGGGTAAGGTGTATACGGAAACCCAGCTATTGTTCCCGATTCCATTAAGCGAACGGCAGGCGAATCCGAACCTGACTCAGAATCAAGGTTATTAACGAATAGAAAATAATATATGAAGATCAAGTTGTCTTTATTAGCCACCGGTTTACTATATGTGCCGGTGGTGTTCGCCCAAAAGCACCCCAATGTCGTGATCATTCTGGCGGATGATATGGGCTACGGGGATGTTGGATGCAATAATCCATATGCTAGGGTACGTACGCCGGCCATCGATCAATTGGCCCGGAACGGTATCCGTTTTACGGATGCCCATTCTGCGGGTGCGTTGAGTGGGCCTTCACGCTACGGTTTAGTGACAGGACGTTATTTTTTCCGTACGCCGAAGAAGTCCGAGTATTGGGGGTACTTGTCTCCATATATCGAACCGGAGCGTTTGACGATCGGTTCCTTGATGCGCAATGCCGGCTATACGACCGCTTGTGTCGGGAAATGGCATCTAGGGCTCGACTGGCAGTTGAAAGATGACTCGAAACCACAGATTCTTACCCCTAAGAAATTTGGTTATACGAATACGGATTTCTCCGCCCCTGTAAAAAGAGGCCCTACGGAATTAGGGTTTGACTATTCTTTCATCCTTCCGGCTTCCTTGGATATGCCGCCTTATGCGTTCGTGCGCAATGACCGTGTCGTGGACCCGGATGTCATCTTGACGGCGGACGCTTATCCGAAGAAACAGGATGAGACGGTTTACGCTTGGGATCGTAAACATACGAACGAGAATGATATTTATTGGGAACGGGGCGTTTGGTGGCGTAACGGAGAGATGTCGCGCTCCTTTAAGTTTGAGGAATGTTTCCCGACAATCGTAGATGAGGGTATCGCTTTTATCGATCGGGAAGGACGAAAGGACAAGCCATTCTTTTTATATATGCCGTTAACCGGTCCGCATACCCCATGGCTGCCCACCGTTCAGTTTAAGGGATCTACTGAGTTAGGTACCTATGGCGATTTTATGGGCGATATCGATAATGTCGTGGCTCGGGTGAATGCCAAACTAAAGGAATTAGGTCTGGAGAAGAATACGATTGTCATTTTCGCCAGTGATAACGGAGGCGCATGGGAAGAGGAGGATATCCAGCAATACGGGCATCAAAGTAACTGGAGCCGCCGTGGGCAGAAAGGTGATGCGTGGGACGGCGGTCATCATGTTCCGCTGATTGTTCATTGGCCGGATCATATCAAGCGCCCTGGGGTTTGTTCCCAAACGGTTGGCTTGGTAGATATATTGGCTACATTGGCGGATTTAACCGGGCAATCCCTTCCTAAAGGACAGGCAGAGGATAGCTTTAGCTTTAAGAAAGTATTGGATGGTGATATGAATGCCTCGACGAGAGACCAGATCATGTACTTGTCCGGCTCCGGCAAATTAGCGATCAAGAAGGGAGATTGGAAATATATCGATTGTCTGGGCTCCGGTGGTTTTACGGCTCCCGCCCGTTTATCCCCGGTGAAGAATGGACCGAAAGGCCAACTTTATAATATGCGGACCGATTCTTTGGAGAGTAATAATCTCTTCTTGCGTGAGAAAGGCATTGCGAATGAGCTTTCTGCGTTGTTGAAGAAATTGTTGGATCAAGGATATAGCCGTCCGCAATAAAGGTAATCTTGATTAGGCAAAAAGTTGAATCGAATGACAAAGTTAGGCGTATTGTTTAGTGTTTTGGGAGTGGGGGCCGGTTGTATTCCGGCTTTCGCTCAAAAACAACTCCCCAATATCATCGTAATGTTATCGGATGACCAAGGTTGGGGCGATTTGGGCTTCACGGGGAATACCTTCGTGCAAACTCCTAATATAGATCGTATCGCTCATGAGGGAACGATCTTGGAGAATTTTTATGTCTGTCCGGTGTCATCCCCGACGAGGGCGGAGTTCTTGACCGGACGCTATCATGTACGGAGTGGCGTTAATTCTACGACCGGGGGAGGCGAGCGCTTTAATCTGGGAGAGAAAACGATCGCGGAATATTTCTGGGAGGCCGGATACGCTACCTCTCTATTTGGAAAATGGCATAGTGGTACGCAATATCCCTACCATCCGAACGCAAGGGGCTTCGAGGAGTTCTATGGTTTTTGTTCCGGGCATTGGGGGAATTATTGGAACCCGGTGTTGGAACATAACGGAGAGATTATTTCGGGCGAGGGCTTTATCATAGATGATCTGACCGATAAAGCCTTGGATTATATACGTGATCATAAAGAACATCCATTCTTTATGTTCTTGTCTTATAACACACCTCATAGTCCGATGCAAGTCCCGGATAGTTGGTGGAACCGTGTAAAAGATCGTACCTTGTCGCAGCGAGCTACTTTCCCGGAGCAAGAAGATACTACGTTTACGAAAGCGGCTTTGGCCTTGGCCGAGAATTTAGATTGGAATATCGGACGTGTATTGTCTTTGTTACATTCATTGGATTTGGAACAAGAGACGATTGTTATTTATTTCTCGGATAACGGCCCGAATAGTTTCCGGTGGAATGGTGGAATGAAAGGGCGAAAAGGCTCTACGGATGAAGGGGGTGTTCGTTCGCCGTTTTGTATCCGTTGGCCGGGACATATAAGGAAAGGGGCCGTGGAAACCCAGTTGTCCGGGGCTATAGACTTAATCCCTACTTTATTAGGTTTGGCGGGAATAGAATATACCCCGTTAAGGAAGCTGGACGGAATCGATTGGGGACAGCGATTGCTGGATGAGAAAGCTCCTGCTATAGATCGGGTTTTATATAGTTATTGGGGAGGTAAGACGAGTGTGCGTATCCCATATTATCTATTGGATGCGGAAGGTCATTTATATAAAACGGATATAGATCGTGAGCAACGGAAGGATGTATCGGATAAAGAACCCGAGATATATGAGCGGATGAAGCGTTATTTGAATTGGTTTAAGGATGAGTTACTGGCGGATTTCCCGAAGAAGGATACCCGTCCGTTTATAATCGGTCATCCGCAGGAAACCTATTCAAAGCTACCGGCCCGGGATGCGAGGATATCTGGCCCGATCGAACGCTCCAACCGTTATCCGAATTGTTCTTATTTTACGAATTGGAAAAACCCGGAAGCGGAGATAAGCTGGAATGTGGAGGTGGAGGAATCCGGCTTGTTCAAGGCTTTTATCTATTATACTTGCGATAAACGAAATATAGGCTCTACTTTTGAACTTCGTACGGACCGGGATGCCGAGAATCTTGTATTTACATTGGATCAAGTAAATGACCAACCCATGCTCGGTGCGGATTTGGATAGGGTTCTCCGGGAGGAGTCTTATGTGAAAGGATTTGCTCCTTGCTCTGTCGGTACGATTCCTCTATCGAAAGGTACGGCCACTTTATCCTTGCAAGCGAAAACGATCCGGAATGAGGAGGCCATGAATTTTTGGATGTTGGTGCTAAAACGAGTGAAATGAGTCTGAGATTGAAAAAAGTTGTATAACTATTTGCCAGTTATCAAATAATCACTACCTTTGCACCGCAAAATTTTTTATTAATCAATATTAAACAGCGTTTTATGAACAATTACGAAACCGTTTTCATTTTGACTCCCGTTTTGTCTGACGCTCAGATGAAGGAAGCGGTAGAGAAATTCACGAACCTTCTGAAAGCTCAAGGAGCTGAGATCGTGAATGAAGAGAACTGGGGCTTGCGCAAGTTAGCTTATCCTATCGACAAGAAGACAACAGGCTTCTACCAGTTGGTTGAATTCAAGGCAGATCCGAGTGTTATCGCTACGTTGGAGTTGAACTTCCGTCGTGACGAGCGTGTGATCCGCTTCTTGACTTTCCGTCAAGACAAGTATGCCGCAGAATATGCAGCTAAGAGAAGAAATCTGAAATCATCTAAAGAAACAGTAAAGGAGAATAATTAATTATGGCAGCAACTCAATCAGAAATCAGATATTTAACTCCGCCTTCAGTAGACGTTAAGAAGAAAAAATATTGCCGTTTCAAAAAGAACGGTATCAAGTATATCGATTATAAGGATCCTGAATTCTTGAAGAAATTCTTGAACGAGCAAGGTAAGATCCTTCCGCGTCGTATCACTGGTACTTCCTTGAAGTTCCAACGTCGTGTAGCTCAGGCTGTAAAGCGTGCTCGTCACTTGGCTTTGCTTCCTTACGTAACCGATTTGATGAAATAATTAATTAAGAGGAGACAGAATATGCAAGTTATTTTGAAAGAAGATGTAGTGAATTTAGGCTACAAAGACGATATCGTAACAGTAAAAGACGGTTACGGACGTAACTTTCTAATCCCCACGGGTAAGGCAGTGATCGCTTCAGAGTCTGCTAAGAAAGTATTGGCTGAGAACTTGAAGCAACGTGCCCACAAATTGGCTAAGATCAAGGAAGACGCTCAGACTTTGGCCGCTAAGTTAGAGGGTGTAGCTTTGACGATTGGCGCTAAGACTAGCTCTACAGGTACGATCTTCGGTTCTGTAACGAATATCCAAGTTGCTGAGGCTTTGGCTAAGGCTGGTTTCGAGAATATCGATCGTAAGATTATCTATATCAAGGAGTCTGTTAAGGAAGTAGGTAGCTATAAGGCTGTTTTGAAACTTCACAAAGAGGTTTCCGTTGAGGTTCCTTTCGAGGTTGTTTCTGAATAATAGATACTTTAATATATCATAAAAGAGGGTAGTTTCGAAACTGCCCTCTTTTTTTGTTTTAATTATAAAAAAAGACATCTGTCAATCAGCAAAAAAGCGCTACATTTGTTCCCGAATTTGCAATAATTTTAGAAAGTGAGCAAAAAGTCTTTTCTATATATTAACTTGCTATTTGCGTTGTTTTTTTTCTTGCCCGGACTTCAGGCGAGAGAGAAGACTTTTACGGTCGTGATCGATGCTGGGCATGGCGGGAAGGATCCGGGCGCTAGAGGGGCGAATATTAATGAGAAGGAGATAAATCTCGCTGTCGCCTTAAAATTGGGTCGATTGATAGAGAATAATGCGGAGGATGTGCGTGTGATCTATACTCGTAAGACGGATCGTTTTATCGAGTTGGACGAACGTGCGAATATAGCGAACCGGAATAAGGCGGATCTTTTCGTGTCTATCCATACGAATGCCGTAAAGCGTGGAAGTACCGTGCAAGGTACGGAGACGTATACGCTGGGTTTGGCCCGTAGCGAAGAGAACTTAGAGGTGGCTATGAGCGAGAACTCAGCGATCTTGTTGGAGGATAATTATCAACAACGGTATGAGGGGTTTGACCCGAACTCTTCGGAGTCATATATCATTTTCGAGTTTATGCAGAATAAGCATATGGAGCAAAGTATTAGTCTGGCTTCCGAGATACAGAAATCGTTCGGGGCTTGTAAGCGGGTAGACCGTGGCGTAAGACAGGCTGGTTTTTTGGTGCTTCGCAAAACGAGCATGCCCAGTGTTCTGGTCGAGTTGGGGTATATCTCGAATCGTCAAGAAGAGCAGTTCATGAGAACCGCCGCCGGACAAAATAAATTGGCGGAAGCGTTGTACGATGCTTTTTGCAAATATAAGAAGAATTACGATCGTCGTAAAGGAAATTTTTCCGGAGTTGTCGCTGCTCCCGTAGCGAATGAGGAAACTCCGCCTCCGGGGAGCGAGGCTGATATCTTAAATAAAAAACAGCAAGCCACAAGACAGAAAACCTCAGTTTCTTCTACCACTTCCGTGAACAGGAACACGAAAGGAAAGGTTATATATAAGATACAATTCTTGACTTCCAATAAGAAGCTTCCTGCGAACTCCCGGTTATTTAAGGGGTACAAGAACGTGGATTTCTATGTGGAGAAAGGTATCTATAAATACACGTATGGCGAGACTTCGGATTTTAACTCGATCCGGAAGATGCGCCGAACGATCGCGAAGGATTTTAAAGATGCCTTCATCATCGCTTTTAAGGATGGGAAGAAGGTGAAATATTAATGATATAGGAATAAATTATACATTATAAATAAAGGAAATGAAAAGTGTATTCACTAAAGAGGCGAAGATCGGACTTGTGACGATCGTAAGTCTGGCGTTATTGTATTTAGGCATTAATTATCTGAAGGGTATTAACCTGTTTCAACCGGTGAACCATTACTACGTATCATTCAGCAACGTAAAGGGGGTGACGATTTCCAGCCCTGTATTTGTGGATGGTTTTAAGGTGGGATTGGTTCGTGATATTATTTATGACTATGATACGACCGGTAAGATCATCGTTGAGGTTAGTTTGGAAGATAAGATGAGGCTGAATAAGGGAAGTTATATAGCGGTTGTCAATACTTTCTTAAGCGGAGCTGAGTTGCATATCCATTTGAACACTTACGTGGATGACTTTTTGAAGCCGGGTTCTACGCTCGAGGGACGAATGGAAGAGGATATGATGCAATCCGTACAGGAGAAGATCTTGCCAAGCGTTGAGAACCTTTTGCCGAAGATCGACACGATTTTGGGTAGCTTGCAAACCTTGATCGCTCATCCGGCCTTGGCTCAATCCTTGAATCATATCGAAAAAACGACTAGCAACCTAGAGGTGTCTACCCGTCAGTTGAATCAGATGTTGAGTAAGGATGTACCGGGTATCGTGAATAACTTGAAGACGATGACGGATAATTTCTCGGAGGTGAGCGCCAACTTGAAAGAATTGGATTTGGCTACAACGGTCAATTCCATCAATGCGACCTTGGCGAACTTGAAGTTGACTACGGATAAATTGAACTCGACGGATAATAGCATCGGCTTATTGTTGAACGACAAAGGATTGTATGATAATCTGAACAGCACGATGGACAACGCCTCCAAGCTATTGCTAGATTTGAGGGAGAATCCGAAAAGATACGTCCATTTCTCTGTTTTTTGATTATGTTAAAAAATCATAGTATAAAAGACGTTATTTAGAATCATTCTAATTAGACAAAAAGTTAGGGGACTCCTGCTGATTATACGCATAAGGCCTTTAGGTAAAGTGAGATAGATACTTCCTGAGGCCTTATTCCGTCACCGGACGTCAGCGTTTACGCTTTTGTAGAGGTCTCTAAAATAAAGGGTTTTTGAACGTTGGTCGATCTAAATAGCAGTAAATCAGATAGGTATTAGTAACTATCTGAATCTAAAAGGGATATTGAAAATTCATATTTACCAAACAAAATAGCACTTTTTTTTTCGGAATTAATTTCTAAACTTTGTAGTCCGAATGTAAAAAGTATTAGTGGGAGAGAAAGAAAACATGCAGACTGATTATCAAACATTGTGGAATAAGTGCCTTGCGGTCATAAAGGATATTGTGCCTAAGGCAGCTTTTGACACATGGTTCGTACCTATCGTTCCGTTATCATACGAAGACAAGAAGTTTACCATACAGGTGCCTAGTCAATTCTTCTATGAGTATCTGGAAGAGAAGTATGTTAATGTTTTGAAAGTTACATTGTATCGTGTAATCGGTCAAGGAACCATTCTTAACTACCGTATCATGGTGGATAAGACCACTGGTGGTACGGTTGATTATCCGGCGGAGAATGCTTCCACCGCTGTAAAGAAAGTCACTCCCAAGGACGCAAACAAGGCTCCGAATCCTTTTATGACGACTGCTCCGCAGGATTTGGACCCTCAGTTGAACCCGAAGTATAATTTTGATAATTATTTCGAGGGTACGAGCAACAAGCTGGTTCGTACGGCGGGTGAGGCTGTTGCCCAGAATCCGGGAAAGACTACGTTTAACCCGTTGTTCATTTTTGGCCCGTCAGGAGTGGGTAAAACTCACTTATGCCATGCGATCGGAACCCGTATCCGGGAGTTGCATCCGGAAAAGAAAGTGTTATATGTATCTTCGCATTTGTTCCGGGTACAGTTTACAGATGCTATCCGTAAGAATACGACTAATGACTTCTTGAATTTCTATCAAAATATCGATGTGCTGCTGTTGGATGATATACAGGAGTTGATCGGTATGGATAAGACTCAAAATACATTCTTCCATATTTTCAACCACCTGCACCAGTTAGGTAAGCAGCTTATCTTGACTTCTGATAAACCTCCTGTGGATTTGCAAGGGATGGAAGAGCGCTTGATCACCCGTTTAAAATGGGGATTGACGGCTGAGTTGAGCCGTCCGGATCTGGATCTACGTAAAAAGATACTGAAGAATAAGATCAACCATGACGGAATCATGATTCCGGATGAGGTCTTTAACTTTATCGCTAATAATGTGACGGAGAATGTCCGTGACTTGGAAGGTATTCTCGTCTCTTTAATGGCTAATGCGGTTATCAATAATCGTGAGATCGATCTGCCGTTGACGAAACGTGTGGTTAGCCAAGCGGTTCGGTTGGAGAAGAAACAGATCTCCGTACAGATGATTCAGGAGATCGTTTGCAAGTATTTCAACTTGGAGCAATCGGTTATCCAGACTAATTCCCGTAAACGTGAGATCGTGCAAGCCCGTCAGATCACGATGTATTTGGCGAAGAAATATACGGACTCCTCTTTTTCCCATATTGGAAAGATCGTAGGAAAGAAAGACCATGCGACGGTCTTGCATGCTTGTAAGACGATCAAAGACCAGATTGAGACTAGTAAGTCTTTCCGGTCTTCCGTAGAGGAAATCGAGGTCTTGCTCAAGAACTAAATTAAGAATCCCTATATAGTAGGATAAGGACGTCTCTCTAAAGAGGCGTCCTTCTTTGTTTTGGAAGATCTGTATAAGTGTTAAGTTTTCTTTTTGGAAAACTATTTGATGCTTGGTTTTGTTTAAGTAGTTGAAAATGTGGGGTTGCGAGTTTGGTTTTGGAAAACTTTTCAATAAGTATTCTTTTTAACGTAGGGTAATTTGGATAACTGGTAAAGTATGCGTAAACTTGCAGTCGCAAAATAAATATAATAATTGTGGATCGTAAAACTTACACTTTTGACGAAGCGTTTAAGGCTTCATTGGATTACTTTACCGGTGACGAGCTCGCCGCTAAAGTATGGGTAAATAAATATGCCTTGAAGGATGCGTTTGGAAATATCTATGAGGAATCTCCGAATGATATGCATCATCGCTTGGCAAGTGAGATTGCCCGTGTGGAAAAAAAGTATCCGAATCCGTTGTCGGAACAAGAACTTTTCGACCTGTTTGATCATTTCCGCTACATCGTTCCGCAAGGAAGTCCGATGACGGGAATTGGCAATGATTATCAAATTGCCTCACTCTCTAATTGTTTTGTTATCGGATTGGACGGGCAAGCGGATTCGTATGGTGCGATTATTCGTATTGACGAAGAACAGGTACAATTAATGAAGCGCCGTGGTGGTGTAGGCCATGATCTTTCGCATATCCGCCCGAAAGGTTCTCCGGTTAAGAATTCTGCGTTGACTTCTACCGGGTTGGTTCCGTTTATGGAACGTTATTCGAATTCCACCCGTGAGGTGGCCCAAGATGGCCGTCGTGGAGCTTTGATGCTGAGCGTTTCTATTAAACATCCGGACTCGGAGGCGTTTATCGACGCTAAGATGACGGAAGGTAAGGTTACAGGTGCAAATGTATCTGTGAAGATTGATGATGATTTCATGAATGCCGCGGTTAATGGCGGTACCTATAAGCAACAATATCCAATTGATTCGGATTCTCCCGTTTATGTGAAGGATATCGATGCTTCTGGCTTATGGAAAAAAATTATTCATAACGCTTGGAAATCCGCTGAACCGGGTGTGTTATTCTGGGACACGATCTTACGTGAGTCTGTACCAGACTGCTATGCGGATCTGGGGTTCCGTACGGTTTCCACGAATCCTTGTGGCGAGATACCTCTTTGTCCGTATGATAGTTGCCGTTTGTTAGCAATCAATTTATATTCATATGTGGTAAATCCGTTCACTCCGGACGCTTATTTCGATTATGATTTGTTCAAGAAGCATGTAGGTTTGGCCCAGCGGATTATGGATGATATTATTGATTTGGAGTCGGAGAAGATCGAGATGATCTTGGCTAAGATCGACTCGGATCCGGAATCCATGGAGGTAAGACAAACAGAGCGTCATTTGTGGGAAAAGATCCAACGAAAGACTTTGCAAGGACGTCGTACAGGTGTGGGCATCACGGCGGAAGGCGATATGATTGCCGCTTTAGGTTTGCGTTATGGAACAGAAGAAGCAACCGATTGTGCGGAACTTATACAAAAGACATTAGCTTTGGCCGCTTATCGTTCATCCGTAATGTTGGCGAAAGAACGTGGTGCCTTTGAGATATTCGATGCGAAGCGTGAGGAAAAAAATCCGTTCATCAACCGTTTGCGTGAGGCTGATCCTGCTTTATATGAGGATATGTTGAAATACGGCCGTCGTAATATCGCTTGCTTAACAATCGCTCCGACAGGAACGACTAGCTTGATGACACAGACCACTTCCGGTATAGAGCCGGTATTCTTGCCGGTATATAAGCGCCGCCGCAAAGTAAACCCGAACGATTCCGAGGCTCGTGTGGATTTTGTGGATGAGACAGGCGACGCTTTCGAGGAGTATATCGTATTCCATCATAAGTTTGTAACGTGGATGCAAGCGAATGGTTATTCGGCAAGTAAGAAATATACACAAGAAGAAGTGGAGGAGCTAGTTGCTAAGTCTCCTTATTATAAAGCGACTTCCAATGATGTCGATTGGTTACAAAAAGTCCGTATGCAAGGACGCATTCAGAAATGGGTGGACCATTCTATCAGCGTAACGATCAATTTGCCGAACGATGTAAGTGAGGAGTTGGTAGACTCTTTGTATGTTGAGGCATGGAGATGCGGATGTAAAGGATGTACTGTTTATCGAGATGGTTCTCGTTCCGGTGTCTTGATTGCGACAGATAAAAAGAAGAAAAAAGAGGATTGTAACTGCATGCAACCACCGGTTATCGTATCTACCCGTCCTCGTGAATTGGATGCGGATGTGGTAAAATTCCAGAATAACCGTGAGAAATGGATCGCTTTCGTCGGCTTGTTGAATGGCCGTCCGTATGAGATCTTTACCGGTTTGGCCGATGATGACGAGGGTATCATGTTACCTAAAAACGTTTCTAAAGGTACGATCATCAAGAGCTATGATGAGGATGGTAATAAGCATTACGACTTCCAGTTCAAGAATAAACGCGGTTATAAAATGACAATCGAAGGCTTGGATGGCAAGTTTAATCCGGAATATTGGAACTACGCTAAATTGATTTCCGGTGTGCTCCGTTACGGAATGCCTATCGATCAGGTTATAAAATTGGTACAGGGTATGGAGTTGAATAGCGAGTCTATCAATACATGGAAGAATGGCGTGGAACGTGCCTTGAAGAAATATTTACCGAACGGCATGGAAGCGAAAGGGCAGAAATGTCCGAACTGTGGGTTGGAGACCTTAATTTATCAAGAAGGTTGTTTGATCTGCACGAATTGCGGAGCCTCTAAATGCGGTTAAATAATTGACTAAATCTATATACCATGAAAGTCACTTTTAATATAAACTTCCATACCGTTTGGGGACAGAAGTTATGTGTAGTGGGCTCCATACCGGAATTAGGCTCTTGGGAACCTGCTTTGGCTAAGGAGATGAATTACTCTGGGGATGGAAACTGGAAACTGGAACTGGATCTTCCACCCGATATAAAAGATATAGAATATAGATATTTCTTAAGTGTTAATGATAAGCAGATCTTTGAGGAGTGGGAGAAGAATCACCGGATTGTATTGGATGGACAATCTGATTCTTACATCCTTTATGATTATTGGCAAATCCGTCCGGATAATCTAGCCTTTTATTCTTCTGCTTTCACCAAAAGTTTATTCGCTCATCCCTGCAATACACATGAGAGGGTCGTTAGAAGTGGAAGAAAATTGGTGATAAAGATATCCGCTCCCCGGGTGGAAAAGAATCAGTGTGTAGCCATTACTGGAAATCAAGAATGCTTAGGTAACTGGCATCCGGACAAGGCTTTATTGTTGAGTTGCGATACTTTCCCGGAATGGCATATTGATTTAGACGCTGCGGAGATACGGTATCCTTTAGAATATAAATTTTTGGTTTGGGATAATGATTCCCGTCAACCTTTGTATTGGGAGAGTGATGAGAATCGTATTCTAAGTCTTGTTCCCCAGAAACAGGGTGAGACCGTTGTTATATCTGGTCTTTACTTCCGGGATAGCTTACCGTTATGGCGTTGTGCCGGCTCGGTTATCCCCGTCTTTTCCTTGCGCTCGAAAAAGAGCTTTGGAGTAGGTGATTTGGGAGATTTACACATGTTGGTGGATTGGGCTAGAAAGACGCACCAACGTATCATTCAAGTATTACCTATGAATGATACGACGATGACCCATACTTGGGTGGATTCCTATCCGTATAGCGCTATTTCTATTTATGCCCTTCATCCCATGTATGTGGATTTATCGGCTTTGGGGACCTTGCAAGATCCGGAGAGAGCTGCTTTTTATGCAGGGAAGCAAAAAGAATTAAACGCAAAAGATACGGTTGATTACGAGGAAGTACTGAAATATAAATTGGGTTATTGTCAAGAATATTTCGCAGGGGAGGGTAAGGCCGTATTAGATACGCCGGAGTTTAAAGAGTTCTTGGCGCAAAATGAGTCATGGTTGATGCCTTACGCTACTTATTGCTTCTTGCGGGAAAGTTATGGGACATCGGATTTCTCTCAATGGCAAGGTAATTCTACTTACAATAAGACACGTGTTCGCGCCCTATGCCGGGAAGATAGTGACGCATGGCCGGAGATCTCGTTCTCTTATTTCTTGCAATATGTATTGCACAACCAGTTCAAGTCGGTATCGGATTATGCCCGTAAGAATGGAGTTGTATTGAAAGGTGATTTGCCCATTGGCGTGAGCCGCACTAGTGTAGAGGCTTGGACGGAACCGAAATATTTTAATATGAATGGTCAAGCGGGTGCTCCCCCCGATGACTTTTCCATGAACGGTCAGAACTGGCTGTTCCCGACTTATAACTGGGATGCGATGGAGAAAGATAATTTCTCTTGGTGGAAAAAACGCTTCGCTAAGTTAAGTGATTATTTCGATTGTTTCCGTATAGATCACATCTTGGGATTTTTCCGAATATGGGAGGTTCCTTGTGAATATGTGCAAGGGCTTTGTGGTCATTTCAATCCAGCGTTGCCGTTCTCGAGAGAAGAGATCGAGCAGTATGGATTGAATTTTAACGAGTCTCGTTTCACGACCCCACATATCAATCGACAATTCTTATCGGAATTGTTTGAGGAAAATACAGAAGAGGTGATAGGTGCTTATTTGGCACAATCCTCCTCCCGGCATTATGTGTTAAAACCGTTCTGTGATACGCAAAGGAAGATTGAGGCGTTGTTTGCGGATAAGGCGGATCCTGTTTCCCTACGGATCAAGAATGGCCTGTTTACGATTGCGAATGAGGTATTATTTCTTCGTGACCCAAGAGAGACCGATAAGTTTCATCCCCGGATCTCGGCGAATCAATCCTATATCTATCGGGAATTGAGTGGTTCCGACCGTTATGCGTTCGATCAGTTATACTGGCATTTCTTCTATCATCGCCATAATGATTTTTGGAAGGCGCAAGCGTTTAAGCGTTTGACACCGTTGGTTGCGTCCACGGAGATGTTGGTTTGTGGAGAGGATCTCGGTATGATCCCCGCCTCTGTTCCCGAGGTTATGAATAAGTTGCAAATACTAAGCTTGGAGATTGAGCGTATGCCGAAGAGCCCACAGCGGGAATTTTCCGATATGTTCAATCTGCCTTATCATTCGGTTTGTACGACTTCTACACATGATATGACTCCTCTTCGTAATTGGTGGAAAGAAGATACGGAGAAGACACAGCGTTATTACAACCATGTATTGCAACGGATCGGTGAGGCCCCGGATGAATGTACGGCTGAAATCGTTGCCCAGATTATTTCTAATCATTTGAAGACTCGTTCCATGCTGACGATTATTCCGTTGCAGGATTGGTTTGCTATGGATGATTCTATCAAGCGGAAGGATATAGAATCCGAGCGTATTAACGTTCCTGCGAATTCAACGCATTATTGGCGCTACCGGATGCATATTACGTTGGAACAGCTTTTACAGGCTGATAACCTGAATAATAAGATAGTCTCGTTGATAAAAGAGGCTGGACGAAAATAAGAAAGACTAAGGGCCGTATCGAAAAGTGCGGCCCTCAGTCTATTTGTCTGCTTTCTTTTTCTCGGAACACATCGAGCAGGCTCCGTTGAACCGTGCGTTTGGTTCGATCTCTAGGGATTGGGTATATATATCTCCCTTGATAATTGCTGTTGATTTTAGAATAAGCTTTGCGCTTACTTTTACGGAGCCATCTACCTCACCGAGAATCTCAGCATTCTCGGATACGATATTGCCTGTTACGCTACCTTTGGGGCCGATAACGATCTTGCCGTTGCAACTGATATCTCCCTCTACTTTTCCATCCAAGCGAAAGTCTGTCTCTGTGATAATATTACCCTTTATCGTTGTCCCCGCAGCCAAGGCGTTGTGTAATCCGCCTGCGGAATTTTCATCTTTTTGTTTTATTCCCATCATAATGTGTTGTTACTTGGTTGACAAATATAAGACTATTTTTTTGCAGGAAGGTTTACTTTCTATACATTTACAGATAAATTAAAAGATTATGACAACAAAGATTGAATTACGAAGGATGACATTCTATGCCTATCATGGCGTGGCACCCCAAGAGACCCGGGTTGGGAATACTTTTATCGTAGATTTGATACTGACAGCTCCGTTGGAGAACGCGGTATGGAGCGACGATTTAAGCGATACGATCAATTACGCCACAGTATATGAAACCGTGAAAGCAGAAATGGCTATCCCCTCGAGACTTCTCGAGCACGCGGCGGGGCGTATCTTGAAGGCTTTGAAAGAGAGATTTCCACAGATCACGGAGGTGGAACTTGTCTTGTCTAAATTAAATCCTCCGTTTGGCGGAGATATTCATAGTGCTTCGATAATTCTTAAAGAAAGCTTTCTTTCTGTTTAGAAACTTTTATTTACCTTCGCGTTTGTAAAGAAGTGATGCGATATACGATATACTAAAAGCACAAATACGATAACATTATGGCATTTACCAACAACGTAATGATTGTTCGTCACGGATTGCTGGCGAAGTTAGTAAAGCTCTGGAAAGAAAACCGTCTTCTAGAAGAAATTGATCGCTTGCCGATCGAGTTGAGTCCCCGAAAATCGAAAGTGAGGGGCCGTTGCTGTGTACATAAGGAACGTGCCGTCTGGAAATACAAAACCTTGCCTTTGCTTGGTTTTGATATGCAGGACGAGGAAGATGAGTTGACACCGCTTTCAGAGTATGCGAAGCGTGCCTTGTTCCGCTCGGAGAATAAGAAGGAAAATATCATGTGTGTAGTGGATGAGGCGTGTTCCTCTTGTGTCTCCGTGAATTATGAGATCACGAATCTTTGCCGGGGTTGCGTGGCTCGTAGTTGTTATATGAACTGCCCGAAGGACGCTATCCGATTCAAGAAAAACGGTCAGGCCGAGATTGATCATGAAACTTGTATCAGCTGTGGTAAATGCCACCAAAGTTGTCCGTACCATGCCATCGTTTATATCCCGATCCCTTGCGAGGAAGTTTGTCCGGTTAAGGCGATCAGCAAGGACGAGTATGGGGTGGAGCATATCGACGAGTCTAAATGTATATATTGCGGTAAATGTGTGAATGCTTGTCCGTTCGGTGCTATCTTCGAGATCTCGCAAGTATTCGATATCTTGCAACGCTTGCGGAATAAGGAACAGATGGTAGCGATTGTCGCTCCGTCTATCTTAGCTCAGTTTAGCGCTCCGAAGGAAAAAGTGTATGGCGCTATCAAGTCCTTGGGATTCGAGGAAGTGGTCGAGGTGGCGCAAGGCGCTATGGAAACCACCCGTCATGAGGCGGAAGAATTGATCGAGAAATTGAAAGAAGGACAACCGTTCATGACCACTAGTTGCTGTCCGTCTTACGTGCAATTGGCCGAGAAACATATCCCGGATTTAAAGAAATACATCTCTTCTACTGGATCTCCGATGTATTATACGGCCCGTATCGTGAAGGAAAAATATCCGGATGCGAAGATCGTGTTTGTTGGCCCGTGCGTGGCGAAACGAAAAGAGGTGAAACTAGATCCGTGCGTGGATTTTACACTTACGTTTGAGGAAGTAGGTTCCGTATTGGAGGGATTGGGTATCAAGATCGAGGAGGCCCAGCCTTTCTCCGTATTATTTAACGCTGTCCGTGAGGCGCATGGCTTCGCCCAAAGTGGTGGTGTGATCAACGCCGTTAAGGTTTATTTGAAGGACGAGAACGTAAATGCCGTGCAGGTAGCCAACCTGACAAAGAAAAATGTGGCATTATTACGCGCTTACGCTAAAACCGGAAAGGCTCCTGCGCAGTTTATAGAAGTGATGGCTTGCGAGGGCGGTTGTGTGACCGGTCCTTGTACGCACGCCGATAAGACTGCCGGACAAAAGCAGCTTATTAAGGAGCTTACTAAATTCTAGACAAAATGATTAAAAAATTGGCTTTATTTGTCTCCTTGACGGGAGTTTTTCTATGTACCGCTTCTTGCGGACATAAAGAATTACCGTCGATGGGAGATTATTCCGTACAGGTATTTAATGATACCCGCATACGTTTCGCTCCGGATGTATATCCCGCCGCTTTTAACGCTCCGGGACCGGACAGTATCTATCATTTGGTGAATGGCCGTATTATCTTGAAGAAGGTAACATTGCCGAAATATAAGCGAAACGTTTCCGTCAAACTCCGGGTTACGGTAGCTTCGAATGGAGATCGCTGGGATAAATCCGGGTCTTGTTTTGTATTGCCAAATGCCTCGGGCATTAATTTGTTGAATATCGCTAAAGGCGAGAAGGAGTTTCCTGCGGTGGATAGCGTGAAACTGGAGAAGATGATCGGTATCATCCCCGGGACGGATTATCAACCTACCGTGGAATTGATGCGTTTCATGACTCCGTTCGGAGTAGGGCATTACAGTAGTCCCGAGGATAGCTTGACGAAACATCGTAAACCGGTGTATGTCGACCATTGGGAAGATAGCGTAAGCTGGGAGCAAGACATAACCGATTTGTATCCTCTTTTGGAAGGTGGTGCTTATGTTGGAATCTTTATCGATACATGGACACCGGAAGGATACGTCGCAAGCATGACGATTGATGTGGATGAGTCCGATCTGACTTGCGACGCTTTGCCGAAGAAACATGTAGAGCCGTTGATGAATACGGTTTATTATATCGGGCAGGAATATCCGGATATATTCGCCCGGAAGGACGTGTCATTGGATTTTGATATTCCTCAAGGCGCACGTGATGTCCGTCTGAAATATATCGTTACGGGACATGGCGGTCATTCCGGCGGGGATGAGTTCGTGGAAAAACAGAATATTGTTTCCGTTGATGGAGTTCCAGTCTTGGATTTTGTTCCTTGGCGTACGGACTGCGCTTCTTTCCGTCGTTTTAATCCGGCTACCGGGGTTTGGTTGAGAAAGCGTCTGGCTTCCTATATCACCGAGAAGGGATATTCGGAGAAAGAAGTAGAGGAACCCTTGGCGTCTTCGGATCTTTCCCGCTCTAATTGGTGTCCCGGATCGGATGTGATACCGGAAGAGGTAGCGTTGAAAGATATCCAACCCGGCCATCATACGCTGACGGTGAGTATTCCGGAAGTGGCAGAAGTGGATGGGAATAAGCTGAATCATTGGTTGGTCTCAGCCTATTTGGTCTGGGATGAGTAAATAATGTGATAATATGTTATGTACCAATGTGCCAATCATTCTCTCTTCAACTAATTGGCATATTGGCACATTAGCCAATTAAAAAATTATTGATATGGAAGACTTGTTACCTTTCGCCCTATTATGTTTCACTTCGTTTTTTACGTTGACCAATCCACTCGGTACGATGCCGGTTTTCTTGACCATGACCAATGGTATGAATGACCATGAACGGAAAGCGATTGTCCGAAGGGCCACGATCGTGTCGTTCATCACCTTGATGGTTTTTACTTTCTCCGGTCAGTTCCTGTTTAAGTTCTTTGGTATCTCCTCAAACGGCTTTCGCATAGCTGGCGGCTTTATTATCTTCAAGATCGGGTTTGATATGCTTCAGGCACGCTATTCCAACGCAAAGTTGAAAGAGGAAGAGGTGAAAACCTATGCGGATGATATATCCATTACTCCTCTGGCGATTCCGATGTTGTGTGGTCCGGGAGCGATCGCCAACGCAATCATGCTTATGGATGACGCTTCGACATTCACCTTAAAGGGTACGTTGATCGGAATAATCGCATTGGTCTATTTTATCACATTCTTGATCTTGCAAGCTTCTACCCGGCTGGTACGTATATTGGGAGAGACTGGAAATAACGTGATGATGCGTTTGATGGGATTGATACTGATGGTGATCGCCGTGGAATGTTTCGTAAGCGGATTGAAGCCTATCTTGATCGATATCTTGCGTGAGGCGATGGGCTAACAAATTACCAGACCAGCTTCTTTCTGCGATGGGCGCTAAATATTGGAATAACCTTTTCTTATCCTCATCGCAATCGGAGATATTTGCTTTCCAGATAAGTCGCTCTGCTTGGAACGGGAGATACGATATGATATCATGGGTGTGTGTTGTCCCGTTTGAGATCGTGATCTTCTTGGATTTAGCATACAGGTTCATATCCTTCATTTTTTGCTGTCCTTCAGGTGTCGTATCATGAACTTCTTGTGTGAAATGAAGTCTGTTTATTTTTAACATGGCTAGGTGATCGATCAATTCTTTGAGATTATCCTTCGAGATGAGAGTGAAAGGTGTGTGTATTGCCACGGTCCGATTGCTGTATCGGGGGCCATCTAGTATGGTCATTCCCGGTACGTTCCATTGAATATTCTCTACCTGAGTTTGGCTGTTTATTGCTGGAGGAAGCAGAAAACGTAAGGTTTGCATTGCGTAAAAGAAACCTTTTTGTCCGGATGCTTTTATTAGAATACAAGAGGGGGCTATATTCAGTTTATAATGTTCGGCCGCTAGTTCTCTGTCTGTGCGGAATATGATATTGGCTCGTTTGTCTTGTATTTTTATTTCCGGGGTGAATCCGGCGGAAAGCGTGAATAGATCGGTCAACTCCCGAGCGATCATAGCCTGTTTTTCATTTTCTACACTGATGAGGGTTGCCTTGTTGAATGTGAAATCACCTTTGTCTGATACACTTTGCAAGGGGAAAGGAATGATCTCCGGTTTTTCGTCCGGAAGGAAACATTTTACAAGTATCATAACCAAAATAATAAAATATATACCCGTTGTACGTAACATAAGAATAATTTTTAATGATATGCTTTTTTGTTTAATTTTTCACTTGCTGCAAATCTATGCTTTAAGGATATTTTCTTGGGTCCAAAATCGTCCGTGAAAATTCAAAAAACGTTTTTTTAGACTCTGCAAGCCTTATATTTCGGACGATTTAGTATTTTTGCCGAACAATGGGTGATATACAACTATGCGAGTATTTTGGAGGTTTTTACAATTATATCTATTGCTGTTTTTTGTGTGTTTAGCGGAGTCTCTTTATGCAGCTCCTAAGTATTATTTTAAACAAATTTCTTTGGAAAACGGATTATCGCAGTCTTCCGTGAAATGTGTACTGGTAGATGAAAGAGGTGTTATGTGGATTGGTACCCGGTTTGGGTTGAATCGTTTCGATAGGGAAAAAATAACCGTTTATCAGGAGGAGAGAGAGAATCCGAATTCTCTTCCTTATAATGATATTGTTTTTTTAGAGGAAGATGCGGAGGGGAATGTTTGGGTAGGAACTAGTCGCGGATTGGCATATTTCGATCGTGGTACTCGAAAATTTGTACGTCAGGAAATAGACGGTCAACCTTTGGTCGCTGCTTGTAGCCTCCTCATGCCGGAAGGAATCTATTTTTTAGGGAAGCAAGGTGTTTTTTGTTATTCCTATGCGGAAAAGAAAATGATCCGGTGTAAGTTCAAGGAAAGTCCGTTTGAATTTTCGCCTAATTATGTTTATTTGTATGACGAAAAAGAGAGGAAGGTCATACTGTCTTTTCTGGAAAAAGGGCTTTGGTGGTATTCGCTAGACACCGGAGATATGGAACGTGTGTCGTTTATCCCCAAAGGGAATATCCCCTCCATGTATATAGATTCATTCAAGAGAATATGGGTGGCTATCTATAATAAAGGTGTTTTTTGTTATGATCGAGAGGGGAGATTGCAGGAGCATTTGGAAACCCCGGAGAGATTGACTCATAATATCGTGCAAGATATGTGCGAGAAAGATGGCGAACTTTGGCTGGCGACGGACGGAGGTGGTATCAATATATATAATTACAAAAATAAGACCGTAAGAGCGATTATGCATCTTCCGGGCGATCGCCATTCGTTGCCGGTAAATTCTTTCGCCTGTCTGTATATCGATGATGAGGATAATGTTTGGGCGGGCAGTATCAGGGGAGGATTGATCGGCATCAAACCTGTTTTTATGACGACTTATCGGGATGCTCCTCCCGGGGCTTCTTACGGTTTGAGTTTTCAGTCGGTCACTTCCATGTATGAAGATCGTGATGGGAAAATCTGGATAGGAACGGATGGGGGAGGTCTTGATTTGTTTGATCCGCAAAAAGAGACTTTCCGGAAATATCCTCAGACTGCGGGGATGAAGGTGGTGTCTATCATGCCGTATAGCGATTCGGAATTGTTGTTATCTTTGTTTGGTGTAGGGCTTTATCATTTTAATAAAAATACAGGAGAATGCCGGGAGTTTTTGTTAAATTGGGGGCATGTGCGAAAGGATTTATTCTTACGAGGTAATTCGATTCGTTTATTTCCTTTAGACGAGGACTGTTTTTGTCTTTTATCCGATAATCATTTGTCTGTGTATAATCGGCGGAAACAACAATTTGAGCCTTTACCGGAAGATCTGTTACCGCAAAGTTTGCTTGCACCCCGTTTCATACAAGGCGATTCTTGTTACATAAGTTCTTCCGCAGCTTTGTATGTGTTGGATATCCCGCATAAGCAACTACGTCCGTTATTTGTGAGGAATGAGGATATCGGTACGATACTTGCGGTAAAACAAGATAAAGATAACCGTTTTTGGTTGGGGACATCTTCCGGTCTATATGTTTATGACCGTCTCTCGGAAAGATTGGACACGGTTGATCAGGATCGTTTTATTGGGGTAACGTCTCTTGCGTTTGATCGTTCTGATCGCCTTTGGATAAGTACTCATGAAGGGTTGTATGCGTATGTACCGGATGAGAAGCGTGTAATCGTTTTTGGGGAATCTGACGGTGTCTTTACACGTGAGTTTCTTCCGGAACCTGCTTTTGAGGCTTCTTCCGGTAATATTTATATTTCTGGGGTGGAAGGGCTGGTTAGGATACGGCCCGACTATGACATTCATGAGGAAGAGGATTTTTCTGTAAGCATGATTAATTTGGCTTTAGATGGGGCTCCGATTCATCCCGATGGTATATCCGGGGAACAGGCTATTTCCATTCCGTGGGATTATGTTTCTTTTGGGTTAAGTGTTATCGTGAAAGAGAAGGATTTGATGCGGAAGAAATTATTCCGTTTTTACATCAAGGGAGACCGTGAGGAGTTGTTGGAGACTTCAAGCCATGCATTTACATTTCCGGCACTTTCTCCGGGCAACTATGAATTATGGGTTTCCTATAGCAAGAAGAATGGAGACTGGAGTGTTCCTTTGAGATTATTGACAGTAGATGTGGAGCCTCCTTTGTGGAGACGCGCTTGGTTCCTGATCGCGATGGGGGTGATTGTGTTTGCGGCAATTGGAGGGATGATCTGGTCTGTCATGCGACGCAAAGAAAGGAAACTTGCTTGGGCCATGGAAGAACATGAACGAAAGTTTTATGAGGAAAAAGTCCGTTTCATGGTGAACATCAGCCATGAATTACGTACGCCGCTTACTTTGATCTATGCTCCGCTCAAACGTTTGCTGAAATCCGGAAAGGTGACGGATAAAGATGTATCCCGGCAATTGGATGGTTTGTTGTTGCAAACTTGCCGGATGCGGGAGATCGTCGATATGGTGCTCGATGCCCAGAAGTCTGATACGAACGGCGATGTTATGGATATTCGTTTTTACGATCTTAACGATTGGATACGATCGGTAACGGATGATTTTATCATGGAATTCGAAGCCCGTAGGATTTCTGTGCGGTTCCAGTTGGATGCTTCAGTAGAGAAAGTACCCTTTGATACTTCCAAATGCCGTGTCGTTTTATCTAATTTATTGATAAATGCGATGAAATTCAGCGATCCGGATACCTCATTAGTCATTGGTACGGAGCGTATGGATAAGAATGTGCGGGTTTTCCTTGCGGACCAGGGGATCGGATTGAGACATGTGGATATAAACCGTCTTTTTACCTGTTTTTACCAAGGTGAACACGACCGTAAAGGGAGTGGGATCGGGTTGGCTTATGCCCGGAAACTTATAGAGTTGCATGGCGGAAGTATAGGTGCTTACAATAATGAGGATGGAGGTGCCACTTTCTATTTCGACCTTCCTTTCACGCAAGCGTTTGTTGCCGCGGAACCGGATAGCGTTATCGATTTAAGCGTGAAGGGCACTGACAAGCCGGAAACAGATGTGTGCGGGGTACAGGTAGATACGGAGCTTGCTAAATATACATTGTTGGTGGTTGAAGATGAGATAGAGCTGCGTAACTACTTACTCGGTGTCTTGCAGGCAGAGTTTAAGGAGGTTTTTGTAGCCGGAGACGGGGAAGAGGCTTGGGAAATCTTGGGTCAATGTCAGCCGGATATTGTAATCAGTGATGTCATGATGCCTCGGACTGATGGTTTTGAGCTGTGTTACTGAATCAAGAACGACGTAGCGGTTAGCCATATTCCTGTGGTTCTGTTGACCGCAAGGGTGGATCAAGCAAGCTCGGTAGAGGGGTATAAATCAGGGGCGGATATCTATTTGGCGAAGCCGTTTGATATAGATTCCTTGTTGGTGATTCTGCGGAATATATTAAGACAGCGAGACCTACTTCGTGTGCGTTATCGTGAGTCCGGTTGTCTATTCTCTCCAAAAGAGGATGCGACAAGCAATGCGGACGAACAATTCATGTGTAAATTGAATACGTTGCTTCGGGAGAACTTGAGTAATCCGGATTTGAATGTGCCTTTTATCGCCTCTGCGATGGCGATGAGTAGAACGACGCTTTATAGCAAGTTCAGTCATTTGTCGGATGTCTCGGTTGGTGATTATGTGATTAGGTTTCGTATGGTCGAGGCTTCTCGGTTGCTTTCATCTCATAAGGATATGAGTATTCAGGAAGTAGCGGACCGTGTCGGTTTTTCCAGCGCTCGTTATTTTAGTACGGCTTTTAAACAAAGCTATGGGGTCACTCCAACCGAATATCGTCGAAATAATTAAGTGTTAGTTGCAGACTATTCTTTTCATAAATTCAATCTTTTTAGCAAAATCTGATAGATATCTCCTATAAACAACTTTTTGGGTGAGTCATATGTTTTAAATAGCCCCTGAATGAGGACATTATGATAGATTTTCTATGATAATTATTATTGTCTACCTATTGACATTTCGGGTTGGCTAGTGTAAAATTGGCTTAAAAAAGTATGGCTACAATAAAAGTAAAGTTTCGTCCATCGACGGTGAGAGGCAAAGCGGGTGTTGTCTGTTACCAACTTTGTCACAGACAGGAGAATAGGCAAATAACTACCGATATGCGGATATTTCCTCATTGGTGGAATGGGGAGAAACGAGAGTTGGTTGTTACGTTTGACAATGAAAAAACTATTTTTTCTTATCAGAAACGAATAAATGCGGACTTAGCTGCGATCCGGAAAATCATTCGGGAATTAGATGCTGTAGGGAATGAATACATCTTGTCCGATGTGATCGGGAGATTTCGATCTCCAAAAACTGAAACCGGAATGTTGGACTATTTGAGAAAAGAGATTGGACTCCTTCATGATAGCGGTCAATTCAGTACTTCCCGTAATTATTTACGAACATTGAACAGCTTTTCCTCTTTTTTAGAGAATTGTGATATACCTCTCACCGCATTAGACTCCGATACGGCTTGCAAATATGAGAAATGGCTATGGGGAAGGAGAGTGAGTAAGAATAGTAGCTCATTTTATATGAGAATCTTGCGTGCCGCTTATAATAAAGCTGTACAAGAGCAACTTGTGGAGCAAGCTTTTCCTTTTCATGAGGTATATACCGGGATCGCCAAGACATCGAAACGTGCCGTTAGTGAAAAGACCATTTTGAAATTGCAGAGACTTGACCTGTCTTATTCATCGGCTTTGGCTCTCTCCCGGGATTTGTTTGTATTCAGCTATAGTACTCGAGGGATGGCGTTTGTGGATATGGCTTATTTGAAAAAAGAAAATATAGGTAAAGGGGTAATTACTTACTGTCGCCATAAGACCGGTCAAAACCTGACGTTGCGTATTGAACCTTGTATAGAGGCGATCTTGAGACGATATCTATCGGACTCTTCGAAAACTCCCTATGTATTTCCAATCATTACCGATGAAAATCCGGATCGGGCTTATTTGCAATACCAAACGGGATTGAATTACCATAATCAGAAATTAAAGCGATTGGGGAAGTTAATCGGTGAGACATTGCCTCTATCTTCATACACTCCCCGCCATAGTTGGGCTACCGCTGCACGCAATCATAATATCCCTGTTGCGGTTATCAGCGCAGGAATGGGACATACCTCCGAGAAAACAACTCTTATTTATTTGGACTCTTTGGATAACTCGTTGATAGACAATGCGAATAATGGGATTTTAAAAGATCTAAATTCTACTGTCTCTTGGTAAGAAATCTTAGAAATACGTCGCAAATGTAATTATAATCTGCAAAACAAAAAAATAAAGGGGGGATTTTTGGATATAAATTGTATCCTCTGTTGATGTAACTCGTTAACAAATAGCGTATATAAATACGTTAATTGTTTTCTTCTCTATTATTCTTTGTCTGGTCTGGAAAATGAGAGTGTATACTTTTTTCGACAACAACCTTATCTTTTTTCGAGTATCAAATTGAGTAAACCGAGTAAAAAAGTAGTTTATATATATATTATATATTTGATAATAAGATAAATAACTATTTGTACTGTTTCTTACCAAGAAACGGTAGAAATATAGGGTTAGGGTTTCCCATTCACTGTAGTCAGGAATGGTCCTCATTTCGGAATTTTATATAAAAATAGCCGGATTAACCTTGATTGCTGTATATCCTTTAATCAAAAAATAAGGAAATACAGGAATGGAAGGTATATCCTCTTTGTACATGAATAAAAACGGTATAATTCATTGAAAACAATAACACTTGACGGCAACCATTGGTTTGCGCTAAAAGTATTTTATAACAAAGTTTTTGAGATCGAGGAATCCCTCAAGAAGGATGATATCGATTGCTATTTCCCTTGTGAGTATGCGGTGGTCATGCGGAATGGAGTAAGAAAGATCATACGTAAACCAATTATCAGTTCAATCCTGTTCTTTCATTCTACGACATTGCGTGCGATGGAGATACAGAGGCAATTCACGGACAAGGTGATCCTGTATACAAGAGATAAGGAATTGAAAAAGGTGCCACTTATCATTCCGGACCGGGAGATGAATATTTTCATGTTGGTCACGTCATCCGGCGAGAAAGGAATGGAATATTTGGGGGCTGACAGTACCAAGTTTTGTCGGGGAGAACGTGTGAGAGTGATTGACGGGAAATTCAAGGGGGCGGAAGGATATATCTGCAGGATCAAGAAAAACAGCCGTTTGGTTGTCGCCATTCAGGGGGTCTGTGCCGTAGCGACCTCCTATATCCCACAAAGCTTTATTCAAAAAATATGAGAACGATAATAGAGACCGGTCTTTTTTTATCAGGTGGTTTTTTGATATCCATTTTACAGGGATTGATACTTATCCCCAATATCTTGTTGATCTCCTATAAGAAACGATTGTTTGATCAGCCCGACGAGCGTAAGGTGCATTCCATACCTGTTCCCCGCTTGGGAGGTATCTCTTTCTTCCCGGCGATACTCGTGTCGCTCTGTTTGATAATCGGTCTGTTCCATTGCGTTGGGATTCCGATAGCTCGTTTGCTAACCGATCGAAGTTTGTTGGAGTTACTGTTTTGGGTCAGTGGTTGTATGCTACTTTATCTCATTGGTGTGGCAGATGATCTGGTGGGTGTCGGTTATCGTTACAAATTTGTTGTTCAGGTTTTTACGGCGATCCTATTGGTGTTGCCGGGGGCATGGATTAACTCGTTAGGCGGTTTGTTCGGAATTTATATGCTTCCTTCGTGGGTGGGTATTCCTTTGACGGTTTTGATAGTCGTTTATATAACCAACGCTATTAACCTGATTGACGGTATAGACGGCTTGGCTTCCGGCTTGAGTTGTATCGCGCTTACCGTATTGGCGGCTATCTGTATATCTAACGGATCTTATTTTTATGCATTGTTGGCGTTAGCTACGTTAGGTATATTGATACCTTTCTGGTTCTATAACGTTTTTGGCAACGCTCAGCGTGGGCACAAACTTTTCATGGGGGATACAGGAAGCTTGACGATCGGTTATATCCTCAGCTTCTTGGTAATACAACTAAGTGTCGTACATTCAGATGGGGAGGTCCGGACAAACCCTTATATGGTTATAGCATTCTCGACGCTCTTGGTTCCTCTTCTTGATGTCTTCCGTGTGGTGTTGCATCGATTACGTAAAGGCAGGAATCCCTTCTTACCGGATAAGAATCACATCCATCATAAGTTGTTGCGGACTGGTATGCGTGTCCGTACGGTATTGGTGACGGTCCTGTTAATCTCCTTCTTTTTCATAGGGATGAATATCCTGCTGTCCCCGGTTTTAAATCTTACTTGGTTATTGGTACTAAATATGTTGTTGTGGGCATTGATACATCTTATCATCAACCGGTGTATCATCCTTTACAAGGAAAAAAGTAGCATCAATGAAATCAATTAATTTTATATCAATAAGAGTTCTCATTATTCGTAACCGTTATGGCTACAAATATGGCTACCATTACGGCTACGCTGGATATACGAAAGAGGAATAAATAGGATGTGGTTTTTCAAAAAGCAGACCAGTCTTGTGGGAAGCGGTATTTTGGAGGGATTTACTGATTACCATTCACATATATTACCCGGGGTGGATGATGGTATACAGACGTTGGGTGAATCTTTGGATACGTTGGATTGTTTGGAGAAACTAGGAGTTAAATCTATTTGGCTTACTCCCCATGTCATGGAAGACATTCCCAACACGAGCGAGAAATTGAGAGAACGTTTCCAGCTTCTTCTTCAATATTATTCCGGAGGTATAGCTCTCCATTTAGCTGCGGAATACATGTTGGATAACTTATTTGAGGAGCGACTGGCCTCGGAAGACTTGTTGCCGATTGGCAAGGCTCAAAAACATTTGCTAGTGGAGACTTCCTATTTTAATCCTCCGATGGGATTAAATAATATTCTGCTTCGGATCAAGGCAAAAGGCTATATACCTGTACTGGCGCATCCCGAACGATATACCTATATGAATGAGAAAGATTATTGGCGATTGAAAGGTATGAACGTGAGGTTCCAATTGAATCTCCTTTCCTTGATTGGTGCATATGGTCCGGAGGTTCGAGGTAAGGAGGAGTGGCTACTGAAAAACGGCTATTATCAACTCTGTGGAACTGATATTCATAGCCTTAAGCTTTGGAAAGAAAGTGTTATGAAGAAAAGAATATCGGGAAATGTCTCTCGAATGTTGCAAGGCATCATAGCGACACATTTCCCGGGATAGTTAATGGAACAAGTAACGATATTCATCGCACGAGAAGCAGGGACAAGCTTTCTTTACGCCGGGCAAGTCACGATGCCCCACGATAAGCGCATGAGGAAAGAGCGTGTGGAGTTTCCACAGGAGTTCCCTCAATTGCTCCTTCTGTTCCGGGGTACGGGTATCGGCGGTTTTGCCGCTTTCATCCAATCCGCCTTCATAACAAATACCTATGCTGCAACGATTGAGTCCACGGACATGGGCACCTACTTCCAGCAGTCGGCGATGCTGTGTCACGATTCCACTCCTGCGGATATAGAAATGATAGCCGATGGTACGGAATCCCCGTACCTTATGGTCACGGAGAAGCTGTTCCACCGTATAGTCACGGTCACTTTGGGTAGCGGAACAATGTATGACGATGAAGCGGACAGAGTCCGCCCCATTCATCATTAATCCGCTTTCCACTTGCGTCAGCAGGGTACGCTCGTTGAGCGTCTCTTCTCCGCCGACAATCATGGGAAATGTTTCTTGCGTCATTGTCACTAGAATTTAGAAGTGAGAAACACAGGAAGATACACCTAATGCCGTTAAGGCTGCGATAATAGCCTGTACGATAGCTTGGACTATTTTCTTCCAATCGATTTTACTTGATTTGCTCATGTCTGTTCAAATTTTGAGGTAAATAATGTATAGTTTATGAAAATCAGATCTCACCGGGGCTTTCGGAATCCCCTTCCTCGGGAGTTACGATAGGTACCCCACCCTTAAAGTCGATTCTCACCAAATTGGTTTTCTCGGGCAGGAGCGCATAACGGAACGTCCCGTTAAGGATCGTATACTCGGCGTTAAACGCCGGTCGGATACTTTTCACCAGCTTGGCTGTCACCTCCTTGGGTGTGCTTACGCTTTTCTCGGTGAGCAACTCGTTGTAGAAGATGCCCAATCCGTCCAGCTTGATCTTGTAACCAAGCGCCATGTGGGTTTGGCAGAAATAAGCGAGACGTTCGATGACCCCGATCACGTCGGCTGGTGTCAAGGCCGACTCTTGTGCGATCTGGGTAGCCACCTGCTTGGTAGTGATTGTACCATAATAATAAGCTTGAGCACTGTAAACAGTTTCTCCCTTACGAGGGCCAATGTTCAAATCGATTTTTCTAGCATAAAAAGGCTGTGCCATAATGTTAAAATTTTAATAGTGAATACTCTGTTATTTTTATCAATGTCATTGACTGATACAAAAGTAAGGAAGTCGAAAACCTCACTTTCCGATGCTTTCGGTTTCATTCCGGTTGTTTCGTTTAAGGCATTTCCGAAGTGAATAACTAATGGCTTGTCAAGTGAATAACTAACGGCTATACCTAGTGAATAACTAGCGGCTCGGGAAGTGAATAACTAATGGCTTCAGTCCCCGCTTACGGTTCACCGAGATACTGTACGATGATGCCTATTTGCCTAGGTGTAAACGTCTTGTTATAAGTCTTATAGTACGCTCCTTTCAATTCGGCGATCAGGTGGGGGTTATGCTTCATTAAGTTGCGGAGGTTTGCGATGGCAGATTCCTCGTTGACCGTATCCGGAAAATAGAGCCTCGCCAACTCCCTTTTGGAGTACGGGCGGATTCGGAAATTCGTGTTGTTCATATTAAAAAAGAGTTTTAGGTGAAAACTGTTCATTGCTTTTACATCCGGATGATATTGCGAAACTATATAGTTTGTGACAAAGCGTGGAATATCTGCAAAAAATATCTAAACACTTCAAAAACAATCAAGGGGTAATTCTCTCCATATAATATACAATGAATAAAGAAGAATATAAAAAATCACTTCACCGTCATTATCCCGAAGAACCGGACAATGTGTTGGAGTTGGCATGGCATTTCCACGGTATGGAGAAAGCGAAGAAATATATAAAATTGTTGGAGACATGTAATCATAATGCCGATTTAGCGATAAAAGCCATTCGGGCGATGTACGTGTCGTGTGACATAGATGCGGTCAAGGCCGTTAGTGAAAAATTTATTACGGTTTTACTGCCTTTCACTTGTATGGAAAAAACAGCCAAGCCCCATTCCGTGACCTTCCATGTGCGGAAAATGCTGGACGATTGTGATGTAAAGGCTGAGCGTAAAACAGAGGAAGCTCGGTTACGACAAGCCTGTCTTACCCGGCAGCGAGCCAATAGTCCTTCTCGAACTGCGGATGTAACCATACAGATCCGGTTCCAAACAGATAATGAGGATTTGATTCGTCAAATCATGCAGTTGGCTTCGGCAAGTAATGCTGTACTAGTTAAGGTTGAAGAGAGTGATTTGGAAATTGGAGGTAACTATTGCGAATCGACACAGGGTTGGGATGATGCCCAAAATATCTCCATGTCTCTTAATGATTATTATAATGTTTCCCAAGTTTTCGATCCCCCCGGAACTTTAAATTGGTTTCAACTGGAGGGTGCGGCAAAAGATATGCTGGTAACTATCGCCAATCTACGTTCTATCTTTGGAGAAGAAGATCCGGAGGTGGAATACATATCTATATATAAAGGTATAAGAAGTTTGTCACTGAGTCATGCACAAAGATTGGCTGAGTGTGAGATGAGTGGTTGGTAGTCAAATTAGGGCTCAATCATAGTATAATCAGTACAGTGAAGTTACAAGATAAGTAGACTTGGGATTATCTGACGTTTAATTTTTAACATAACACTAGATAGGTACTATAAAAGTGCCTATACATTGGTGTATACTCTAATTTGAGCACTAAACGAAAATGATAAATGTTCTTGTAAATGCCTATGCTGTCAATCCTTATTGGGGCAGCGAACAAGGAATGGGGTGGAATTGGGTTGTCAACATCGCCAGATACTGCAATGTGTATGTGATAACTGAGGGTGAATTTCGGGATAACATAGAGGAGGCTATGATGTCACTTTCTCAAAAGGATCATCTTCATTTTTATTACAATCCACTTCCCACTAAAGTGAGAAAGATGTGTTGGAACCAAGGTGACTGGAGGTTTTACTGGTATTATCGGAACTGGCAAAAACAAACGTTGAAAATAGCGAAACAAATTATAAAAAAAAACCGAATAGATATTCTTCATCAACTGAATATGATTGGATTTCGTGAACCAGGTTATTTGTGGAAGATCAAAGAAGTTCCTTTTGTTTGGGGACCCATCGGAGGGATGGAATTGATGCCAATGGAATATCTGCTAGGAGTTCCAATGAAGCAGAGGTTGTTTAATTATCTTAAAAATATAATTAACCAATATCAATACTTATATTCGTCAAGGGTTCATGCAGCCATTCAAAAAGCGGATATATTAATTTCCGCTGTAAAAAGTGTCAGTGATATCCTATCGAATCACTATCAGAAAAACAGTTTACTAATCAATGAAACTGGAATTGACTCCAATTCTACTTTTCGGAGAAAAACAAGTAAATCTGACGAGCCTTTTAAAATTATATGGATAGGAAAATTTGACTTTCGCAAACAACTTCCAATAGCGATTAAATCAATAACAGCCATGAATCAGCGGAATGTGGAACTGCATATTTGTGGTACAGGGAACGATGATGCCGTGAATGAAATGAAACGTATGGCCGAAATTTGTGGAATAGCCTCGAAATGCCACTGGCATGGGAATGTGTCTCATGATAAAATTCTGAAGATGATGGCTTCATCTGATTTGATGTTTTTTACTTCAATCATGGAAGCTACATCCACGGTGGTGCTTGAAGCCATAACGGTAGGATTGCCGATACTGTGTTTTAACACTTGCGGTTTTGGTCCTATAGTAAAAGATTTTGCAGGTATTACAGTTGAATTATCTAATCCTTATAAATCAGTTCAAGATTTTGCTCATGAACTTTCACTATTATATCAAAACCGAGCTGTCTTGAATGACATATCAACCAGAATGTTAGAAAAGAGACAAGAGCTAACATGGGAAGCAAAAGCAAAAAAGTTAGTAAGGCATTATGAGGAAATATTAAAAAAATAATTTCTTCTGACTGATTAAGTTTACTTATTGATTGTACAATAAACCTATTCATTATGTTATTATGAATACATTCTTTAATATCCACTACGAGTTTGACAAACAACGGGTTCATACTTCTATAGCACGGCAGCTGGAAAAATTAGGTTCTGACTATATCTGTGTAGTAGATGGTGTAGTGTTGGGCACAGCGAACAGGAAGTCTGACTATCTGAGAACAGTCAATGGTGGGATGTTCTCCATTTGTGACAGCAGTTACGTCCCGTTGTATATCCATTGGATTTACGGAAAGCGTTATGAGCAATATTGCGGAAGCCAAATCTTTATGGACATCATTCATAGCAGGAAGTACAGGATGATCTTCTTGGGAACATCACGAGCCATATTGAGAGGGTTGCAGAGCAATTTGTCAAAAGAAAACCCGGATGTGGCTGATATGACCTTCTTGGAACTTCCTTATATGTCGGTAGAGGAATTTGATTATGCCAACATAGCCAAAGAAATAGAAACTGACGAGGCTGATATTATTTGGATAGCTTTGGGAGCTCCTAAACAAGAATATTTTATGGATAGATTAAAGCCCCATTTGAAACGAGGGGTCATGATTGCGGTTGGGGCTGTTTTTAAATTCTATAGTGGCGTGGAAGCAAGGCGTGCTCCAAAGTGGATCATCAAATGGCACTTGGAGTTCGTGTACAGAATATTCAGAGAACCCAAGAAGCAATTGAAGCGGTGTGGAATGATTCTATTTACTCTGCCAGAATTGCTACTAAGGGAAATCGAACGAAAACGAAAAACGGGAGTATATAATAACAACTGTTTCTTCAGAGAAAACGATAATGAAACTAACGAAAAGGAATGATAATCCTTAACCCAATTGATTTTATGAAAGTATTTTACCGGAAATTAGACAAGTACCTGCTTGTATTGACATTCTTGTGCTTTTTAGCTTCTTGTTCTTCAAGTAAAAGAATAGCCTATTTTCAAGATTTGAAACCCGGAGAGAGTGAACTTTTCACTTCACTCTCTCCCCACTATATCAAAGTGCTCCCCGGCGATAAGATAACGATTCTGATAAACAGCAGGGAACCTCAGTTGGCTGAATTATTCAATTTGGCAATCACGGCTAAAGCTATTGGCACGACAAGTAATAATTCCGGTATTCTTTCATATACGGTTGATTTGGAGGGGTATATAGAATTTCCGGTATTGGGGGCAATAAATGTAAACGGAAAAACAAGGAAAGAAATCGCCTCATTGATAAAAGAGGAGTTGATTTCCCGCGAATTGTTAAAAGACCCTGTGGTAACAGTCGAGTTCGCCAATCTTTGCATCTCGGTTCT
This sequence comes from Parabacteroides sp. merdae-related_45_40, assembly GCF_001915675.1. NCBI lineage: Bacteria > Pseudomonadati > Bacteroidota > Bacteroidia > Bacteroidales > Tannerellaceae > Parabacteroides > Parabacteroides sp. merdae-related_45_40. The sequence continues at coordinate 44,640 of NZ_MNQY01000043.1, forward strand.
GGGTGAAGTGAAAACGCCGGGGCGCTATAGCATAGACCGGGACAAGGTCACACTGCTTGATGCTATCGGTATGGCCGGAGACTTGACCATCTATGGCAAACGGGACAAAGTATTTGTATTACGAGAGAATGGCGGCACACGGTATTCTTATAGCGTAAATTTATGTTCCGCAGAGGATCTGTTTTCATCCCCAGCTTACTATTTGCAACAGAATGACATTGTTTATGTGGAACCGGGTAATGTCCGTGCCAATCAATCCACGGTCAATGGCAATACGATTCGGAGTACATCTTTCTGGATTTCTGTGACCTCACTTATTGCCTCATTAATATCAATCTTTTTATAATTCGTATTTTATGGAAATTCCTAAAGAAGATAGAATAGACTTTATTAGAATAAAAGATTTTATTTCTCTTTGTATCTTAAATTGGAAATGGTTTGTGGTTTCCATATTGTTGATTACTAGTATGGGAGTAGTATATGTACTAAGATCCCCATCTGTTTTTAGTCGTACCATGACGATACAAATTCAAAGTGACATGCAAGGCAAATCGCTTCCCTCGAATTTCGAATCTTTTGAAGATTTAGGTATCATCCAGCCTAAATCGAATGTCTTGGACGAAATAGTTGCCCTGCAATCTCCTTCCATTATGACCGAAGTTGTGAAGCGGTTGAATCTATACATTCATTATGCCATTCCGGGAAGGTTTCATGGTAAGGAACTATATGGTCCTTTCTTACCCGTCTTGGTATCCATGCCCGATTGGCAGGGTAACGAGTCCGGAGAGTTTACTATGCACCTCCAAGGCAACAAAGTTAAGTTATCAGATTTTATCTGGAAAGGGGATGCGATTTCACTTCCTTCCGACATCAGTGCCACTCTTTCTGATACGATAGCATCTCCATTGGGACGATTGCTCATTGAGCCTACGCCCATATATACGGCCGATAACGAATATGTCCTGCATGTTACGATAGATCCCCTGTTATCTACGATAAGAAATTTCAACAACAAACTTACCGTCACGCAGTACAATGAAAAAAGCTCTATTGTGGAATTGATTTTCAAAGATACCAGCATATCTAGAATAGAAGAAATACTCAACATGTTAGTAGCTGTTTATAACGAGAATTGGATGAAAGACAAAAATCAGATAATGGTGGCCACCTCCATGTTTATCAACGAGCGTATTAATATAATAGAACGTGAGTTGGGAAGCGTGGATGAAAACATATCTTCTTATAAAAGTGAGAACTTGCTTCCGGATGTACAGGCAGCTTCTGACTTATACATATCACAGAACAGTGCTGCTGACGCACAACTCTTATCGTTGAACAACCAATTATATATGACTCGCTATGTTCGGAATTATCTGTTGGACAATGCCAACAAGGAGAAATTGTTACCTGTCAACTCCGGCATTGAGAATATGAGTATCGAAAATCAAATATCGGAATATAATGGGAAATTACTGCAACGTAATGGATTGATGGCCAATAGTAGCACAGTGAATCCGCTGGTTATGGATATGGACGAAGTTCTGGCTGAATTACGTAAAGCCATCATCGCTTCCATAGATAACCAATACCACAAACTTGAGATGCAGATAGGAAGCCTTCAAAAAGACAAAAGTCAGGTTACGGCACATCTTGCGGCAAATCCAAGCCAAGCTAAGTTCCTGCTATCTATTGAACGGCAACAGAAAGTGAAGGAATCTCTCTACCTGTTTTTACTTCAAAAGCGGGAGGAAAACGAACTGGCACAGGCATTCATCACCAACAATACACGTGTCATAACACCTCCTTATGGAAATGATATTCCTGTAGAGCCACAAAAGAGAAAAATTGTTCTGTTCGCATTTGTCCTCTCTTTATTGATACCAGCAACCATTCTTCTCATCAAGAAGAGTTTAGATACGAAAGTACGTGATAAAAAGGATGTGGTGGAACTTTCCTTACCGTTCCTCGGAGAAATTCCGCAGTGGAATTCCAAAAAGAGAAGAAAAAATTACTTTCACGGAAAGAAAACAGATTGGGACTCTCCAGCCATACTTGTTGAGAATGGAAAACGCGACATCATGAATGAGGCTTTCCGTGTATTGCGGACTAATCTGGAATTTATTGTGAATAAGGAACAAAAATCAAGAATAATTATACTGACTTCTTTCGTTCAAGGTTCTGGAAAAACATTTCTTACAATAAATACCGCAATTAGTCTGGCTGTCAAAGGAAGTAAAGTCTTGATTATTGATGGCGATTTGCGTAGGAATGCCATATCCAAGTTTATTCACTTTCACAAAAAAGGGTTGAGTGATTATCTGGCTGGTGAATTCAATGACATCGAGAAACTTTTCATTTCGAAAATAGAACTGGATGCTGACTCAGAATACACTGATGAGAATGGGAAACGGTTTTTGTCCGATAATCTACATGTCCTTCCGGTAGGTACCATTCCGCCGAACCCGACCGAATTACTTCTCAACGCCCGTTTTGGACAACTGCTGGCGGAGGTGCGTACTCGGTACGATTATATTTTCATTGATTGTCCCCCTGTCAACATCATGGCGGATTCTCAGATCATTGGACAATATGCCGACTACACTATTTTTATAGTTCGGGCAGGTTTTCTGGATCGCGCCATGTTGCCGGAACTGGAAAAAATCTATCGTAAAAATACATATAAAAACATGTCGCTTGTTCTTAACGGGACTGACATGGGGGGTGGACACTATGGTTATAAATATGGATATCATTCTTATAATTACTATACAGATGAGAATTGATTATTGCATACCATAGCGCTTTGTAGATGAGGTTCGTTGCAATGACTGGCAATACGATCAGATAAAGGTTTTGAATATATAACAGGAAAGTAATAGATACTATGTCGACAACGGTCGCACGTGTAATTAGGAATACCGGTTATCTGTATGTTAGGATGGGCATCACTATGTTCATCTCTTTGTACACCACCCGTATCATTCTTCAGGCGTTGGGGGCTTCGGATTTTGGCGTATTTAATATCGTTGGGGGCACCATTGCGATGTTGGGATTCCTAAATATATCCATGGCAAGTGCCACACAACGCTTTATGTCCTACACCGAAGGTTCCGGAAACTATGAGAAGAAAACGGTAATATTCAATGTTAGTATCCTGTTACATTTCATTGTGGCAATTGTTGCGGGAATAGCATTGATAATCAATGGATATATTTTTTTTAACGGGATTCTGAACATACCCATGGAAAGAGCTCATGCCGCCCAAATAGTTTATGGGGGATTAGTGGCTAGTACGATGTTTACGGTCATGACTGTTCCATACGATGCGGTACTTAATTCCCGTGAGAATATGCGCTATTATGCTTTTGTAGGTATTCTGGAATCTGTCTTAAAACTGTTTGTGGCATTTGCCTGTGTATATGCATCGCATGACAGGCTGATAGTTTATGGGGTATTGATGGCATGTATTCCGTTTATCACTCTTTCTATCATGCTATTATATTGCCATAAACATTATGCTGAATGTACCTTGTCCATACAACATTATTTCGATCGGGATACGATGAAAGAAATGGCAAGTTTTTTCGGATGGAATCTGTTGAATACAATGATTGTAATCATTAGTATACAGGGACAAAGCGTTCTTTTGAACCACTTTTTTGGAACGCTTCTGAATGCGGCACAGGGTATCACGACTCAACTGAACGGGCAGCTACAAGCTTTATCATCGGGTATGACTAAAGCTTTGAATCCGGTAATTGGAAAGAGTGCAGGTGCCCATGATGGGAATCTGTTTTTGAAATCTGTAATTTATGGATCCAAATTCTCATCTGCACTATTTTCGATAATTGCGATTCCTGTATTTCTGGAGGCACCCTACATCTTAAAAATATGGCTAAAAGAAGTTCCAGAGTGGACTGTGGTGTTTATCCGTTTTCAGTTGTTGAAGACCTTTGTCGACATTTTGTGTGTAACCGTTCCAAGGGCAATAGAAGCCACTGGTCGTATCAGGCGTTTTAAGATATTAAGCAGTTTTACCAATATCATTCAGCTACCTCTTATATATATAGTTTTCCATATGGGTTTTCAACCTTATTTCATGTATATAATCGCATTGCTTTTTGGTGCGATAATGACTTATTCCATAGCTTTGTATTGCGCAAGAACTGATTGTAACATACCGGCTCGCTATTTTATCCTTAAAGCGATACTACCTGTATCCGCATCCGTCCTGCTCACATTGGTCATTGCATATCCGTGTATGATGGCGATTGCTGTAAATTCCATATCTTCCTTGGTCTTCTCGGTGACATTGACCATGTTAATATTTGCAGTCTCATTCTATTGCATCTGCTGCCAAAAGGAAGAAAGGAGAATCTTGTATAGCCTATTTATTTTGATAAAGACAAATAAAAAGGAATCATGAACTATTGGGAGGTATCATTGATGGACTGTCAGATAAAAATAACCGACAATAAAGCAGTTTGGAAAATTCAGGCAGCATTGGCTCTGATTTTTTTGCTTAACCCTTTTTTGGGGGTACTGTCAACATTGTTTTTTGTTTTTGTTTCAAAAGAAAAATCAATGGCATTCTACTTGGTCATTATTCTTACCTTGTTCATGTGGTGTTTGCAGTCTACACGGTCATTCCATTTAGGAGAGCCGAGTGACTGGGCGGGGAACTATTATTATAATTTTCATAATGCGGCAATAACCGACACACTCACTTATCTTTTTTTCACGACAAAGGAATATGTCTGGCAGGCATTTAATCTGATAGGCTATTATCTGTTTGACGGAGATTTCCTTTCTTATGCGAATTTCATTGTTGCTTTGACCTATATGTTCACATTTGCTGCCATTTATAAATTTTGGAACTATATTCAAGCTGCCCCCCGTTTCCTTGTTGCTTCTTTGTGCCTATTTGCTTTTGTGACAGAAGTGAATGGCATCTGCAATAATTTGCTGCGCCAGCAGTTCGCCATGTCAATGATGCTGTATGCCATTATTGAAAGATGCACCAACGGACGTATTCTTTATCCTTTGCTGGTTATCTCTTTTTTCACGCATACAATGACAGGTTTTTTTATTCCATTCTTGTTTATTCGTTTAGGAAAGAAAGCTTCTTTTCGCTTTTACATCTACATCGTCTTGGGATTTGGATTACTTTACATCCTGTTTACCAACCTGTCCATATTTTCCTCCAGTAGCTTTTATGCATTCCAGCGGTTAGCTACCGCTTCAAATGCATATGCATTGAAAGATATTATACAGCCTTCGGCGGTATATCCGTTCTTGGCGGTTACGGTTATTCTTTATGTCAAAGCGTTTTTCTTTGATAGCGAACGGCGAAAGTGCGAACTTTATATTAACAACTTGTTCTTGATTTTGATTTCCATGTGCCTGCTCATGACCTCGATGCCGCTCATGCAGACCCGTTATTTCATCATCCGTTTCTTTTTCATGCCGTTAGTGGTTCCCTATTTCTTTACGGCAAAGGGGAGTTTATGTGACTATTATTTGATAACTGTTCCGCTGTGCTTTGCTTTCCGCTTTTTCAGCACACCATCTATTTGGTTGGCTTCTTCTAACGACATCGTGTATAGAAGTATTTTCGATTACCTGTGACAGATAAATAAACTCATGTACTTATATTGCATTTGTTATATTGCATTGGTGATTCTTGCGGGATTAACTGTTTTCAGACATCGGTGGAATGGAACACAGATATTGTTCAGTCCGTTCAATGTAGACCGAACCCTTTCCCTGCGGGGCATATTGGTTTTGTTAATCGTTTTGCATCATTTGTCCGGTGTCACTTCTTTTCCGGGCTTATCGCCGTCTTTTCGTATGCTTGTCAGTCAGTTTACCTTTTTCGGAGGAGGGGCCGTATCCATGTTCTTTTTCATAAGCGGATATGGTTTGATGGCTTCTTTACATAAGAAAGGGAAAATTTACTTGGACTCATTCTATAAAAAAAGGTTTTTGAAACTGTTACCGCCTTTACTCATTGCGACCTGTATTTTTATCTGTATAAGGATGTGTTTTGAACATCTGTCTGCATGGAATATTTGCTACGAAATGACTTTAGGCAACCCTCCTTTGCCCAATTCATGGTATATGTATGCACTTTTCATTTTATACATCTTTTTTCATGCCGTTTTTTCCATATGCGGAGTGCAAGGTAGAAAAGCGTTGAATTGGATGTGGATTGGCTCTTTTGCCTATATCGCTTGCATTTTATTGTTGGGCTGGGGTTATTGGTGGTATACGTCCGTCTTGTCCTTTAATATTGGTATAGAATATGCCTGTATGAGCCAGGGTGTTCAATCGTTTGTGCGGAAAAAACTGATCTCATTTTTTGTTGGATCAATATTGTTTTTGTTGGTTTTTATATTCATTTATCTCAGATTTGTCTCTGATGGAATGAAAATCGCTTCTCTCATCGCATTAAACGTCACATTGCCCATAGTGATGGTATGGGTGATTCAGGTATTAGGAATTGTAAACTTGACTAGTCTTAAATTTTTAGGAGGAATTTCCTATGAATTATATCTTGTACATGGTATTTTTATTTATTTATCGAAAAACTATTATTCTTATGGAGGTACATTGATAATAGTATGTTATACACTATCCATAGTAACGGCATTCATGCTAAATCGCGGATCGAAGTATATTAATAACAAAATTATAAAAGTAATATGATTTCTATTGTCATTCCTTTGTACAACAAAGCGCATACGATTGTGCATACTTTGAATGCGGTTTTCAAACAGGAGTATCTGGATTTTGAAGTCATTATAGTCGATGACGGATCGACTGACAATGGAGTGGGGATAATCCAGCAACATTTTCACGACAACCGGATACGGATATTTCATCAAGAAAATCAAGGCGTAAGTGTCGCTCGGAATAGGGGGGTAGAAGAAGCTCGCTGTGAATATGTAGCCTTGCTTGATGGCGATGACGAATGGCATCCCGATTATCTGAAAATCATGACCAAACATATTCAAAACAACCCCCGATGCGGATTGTTTCTATGTGCATTTATCGCTCAAGGTGCTTCTCGCTCTATTTATTGTATACCAAAAGGATTTGAGAATTATCAAGGAGAAATTAATCTGTTTCATAATGTTTCTCTGTTTGGGCAGACAAGCGGAACTGTCTTAAAGAAAAGCGTATTTAATCGGACGCATAGGTATATTCCACACATGATTTATCACGAAGATTATCTTCTTATACAAGCTGTTGCTTTGATAGCGCCAGTTTTTTATTGTGGTATTCCTTTAAATAAGTATAGGGGGGATGTGCCAGGTCAAACGACTCAAAACCCCAATACGCCTCAAGCTGAAGAATCCAAATTGATGTATTACAATATCGGTATGGAAGATAGCTTGCGGGTAAGTGAAAAAGGGAATGAATCTTTGAATATTTATCTTAGGTATTTTTTGTTTCATGACTTTAAAAGGAGACTTTCTCTTAAAGATAACGAAGCGTTGCTCCGTTTTATACAACGTCTTTCCTTTGATGTCAAAAAGTTGTTTTATCCTTTTGAGCTCAGCTTGATAGCGCATTATCCAAGAGTCGCTATTCTTTACATAAACCTGACGAAAGTTCGCTGGAGGTTAAGAAGGTATCCTACATGGGGTGATAAATGTGATTTGAATAAAATTAATCCACAATATTTAAATTGGTAAACAAATGACGTACATAGAAACAGTGCTATGGAGGAGCTTGCGTAAAATTTATGGCAAGATGACTGGATTTCAGAAATCAGCCGTCATAGTTGAAGAAACCGATCCTCTGAAAGCTTCGGATGCAATCTATACTTTACTTGATTCCAAGAGGCCTTGCATGATTGCACGCTTCGGAGCTACGGAAATGGCTTGCATTCTCAATTACTTAAGCATTCGCCAAGGAAAACCTCTTCTAAAAAAATATCTGAGAGGTGATGTCTCTGATTGGTGGTGGAACAAGAACGTCATGAACCAAATGCAAAATTGGAGTGGATTCTTCCCTCCTGACATTGAGCATCTTTCCCGGTTTTGCGAAATGATGCTTCAAGACGCTTCTTTGCTGGATATATGTGGGTCTTTTGAGACCGTACAGAGAGGATTACATATTCTCCGACCTTATATGTGCAATCCATTATTTATACCCTTATCTTTCTTTGATCCATTCGTAACATCTCGACCTTGGTCAAGAGTATTGAAAGGGAAGAAGGTTGTTGTGATTCATCCGTTTGCCGAACTGATCGAAGCGCAATACGCCCGTCGTTCTGATTTGTTTGACAATAAAGATGTTTTGCCGGACTTTGAGCTAAGGACAGTAAAGGCTGTACAAAGTCTGGGTGGCGACAACCAAGGTTTCAAAGATTGGTTTGACGCACTGGAATGGATGAAGCGGGAAATAGGAAAAGCGGATTTTGATATCTGTCTGATAGGATGCGGAGCTTATGGATTTCCTTTGGCTGCACATGTGAAAAAAATAGGCAAACAAGCCGTTCATTTTGGCGGTGGCTTGCAATTGATGTTTGGTATCAAGGGTATTCGTTGGAAAAATCCACAAATTGCACTTGATGTGGGGCTTCCAGAAGATTGCTATTTGAAATATTTTTCTAATCCTGCATGGGTTAGTCCAGACGCATATCGTACGGTACATAGCGATAAAGTAGAAAACAATTGTTATTGGTGATTTATGTATGCTTTACTTCGATTAATCATGAAGACATACAGAAAATATCATTTTCATGTATGGAAGACATTGGTTGTAAACTTTAAGTTGCTTCCTTTCAAGCAAGCTATTCATTTGCCGATTGTCATTTATGGGAAAACGCAATTAATCATAAGTAATTCTTCGGTAAAGCTTCTCTGTTCTCCTCGTTTTGGAATAGTCAAGTTTGCCAAGAATCATGAATATTTTTATCCAACCCCAGCTCCCTCATTATTGTTTATGATAAATGGTACGATGGTACTAGAAGGTGACGTTCGATTCTCTTCAGGCTGTACTTTGCGCATCAATGATGGAATATTGCAACTGGGAGAAAATGTCTGTTTTTCAGGTGGATGTAAAATCTTATGTAACAATCGGATATTTATTCGAGCGTATAGCCAGTTCGCTTTCGATTGTGTTTGTTGTGATACGAACTTTCATTATATACTTCAGAAAGACGGCTTGGTAAAGGATTGTGTGGGAATTATCGAAGTGGGGAATAGGAACTGGATTGGAAATTCTACTACCCTTATGCGGGGTACTCAACTTCCCGACAATACCATTGTGGCAAGTAGGAGTTTTGTGAATAAGAGTTTTTTAGGTTACCATGATGATGGAATACTTATAGCAGGTAGTCCTGGTAAAGTGGTTCGATTAGGGGATCAGCGTGTTTTTTCCGCACAGAAAGAGATGGAAATCAGAGCTTTCTTCAAAAAAAGTAAGATGACTGAAATGTGGTTAGCTGAATCAGATTTTTTCTTTTATGAATGATGAAATGAAGCTGTAGTATATTTATTGAATAATTGTTGATCCACAAAGTAACTAAAAAGTTGTAATTCTATAAGCGATGAAAATATTGCATGTTTTATACGAATTGAAATTTTCTGGGGCTGAGATCATGTATGTTGATGCAGCCGATGAATTTAGAAGCCTTGGGTGTGAATTGTATGTTATAAATTCGGCAGAAAGGTTGGGTAAATATGCCGACATGTTTAAAGATGCAGGTTACAAAGTATATCATCTACCTTGTCCGAGTGGATTGATTACCAGATGGAGTTATTGCCAACAAATAGTCCGGTTGGTGAAAAAAGAAGGAATAGATGTCATTCATACCCATGCATCGAATATGAAATGGGATATGGCTTTGGTTGCATGTCTGGCGGGAATACGTTCTGTCTACACTTTTCATAGTTGCTTTAAGTCCAGACCTATTTCATACCTTTACCATATATGGTTAAGATGGAGTGCAAAGAATTTGTTGAGTTGTAAATTCCAAACGATATCAGATAGTGTGTACGATAATGAACGTTTATATTATCATAATGACACGATAAAAATCTATAATTGGTTTGGGAATAAACGATTCTTTCCGGCTGATAAGGCAGAGAAGCAAGCTGTTAGAAAAGAACTTGGCATCTCAAAAGATAGTTTTGTTATAATTTCCGTAGGAGGTTGTAGTGTTAATAAACGGCATCATGACATTATCAAAGCACTTCCCGATTTGCTAAAAGAAAAAAATAATCTAATGTATCTTCACCTTGGACAAGGAGATACTACCGAAGAAGAAAAAACTTTGGCAAGAAAACTTGGAGTTGAGAACAAAATTCGTTTTATGGGAAATCAAAAAGAGGTGAGAAAATTCCTTATTGTTTCTGATGTATATCTTATGACTTCACACTATGAAGGCATCTCCTTAACTACTATAGAAGCCTTGGCTTGCAAAATTCCGGCAATATTATATGATGTTCCCGGATTGCGGGATTTCAATAAAGAACAGTTGTGCTCTTTATTGATACCAGAGCAATCGACTGAGATCGTAAAAGCAATCAAAAAGCTAAGGACAAACAGCGGTGAAAAGGAAATGATAATCAAGAACGGATATGAAATGGTTATGAGAAAGTTTTTTCTGCCAACAAACGTAAGGCAAATATTCAAGTTATATCAAGGATCTTAAAATGGAACAGATAGAGGCAAACATAGCCGTATTACTGACAGTTCATGACAGGAAGAATAAAACATTGAGATGTTTGGAAAATCTTTATAAACAAGTATTGCCAAATTATTTGCGCCTCGATATTTATCTAACCGATGACGGTTGTACGGACGGAACACCGGAAGCGATTAAAAGGCAATTCCCGAAAGTTCATATTATCAAAGGTGATGGTAACTTATTTTGGAACAGAGGAATGTATAGGGCATGGGAAGAAGCTGCCAAACAAGATTATAATTTTTATCTATGGTTGAATGATGATAGCTATTTATTTGACGGTGCGTTGTTTACTTTGTTAGATAATTCTGCAAAATGCAATCATCAGGCCGTAATAGTAGCACCAATGAGGTTAAGGGAAAAAGGCGTTACTACGTATAGCGGATATGATGGTTCGCAAAAAATAACTCCTAATGGAAAGTTGCAGGAATGTGAAAAGTTTAATGGAAATTGCGTTTTGATACCACAATGTGTTTTTAAAAAGGTTGGCAATCTTGATTGGACTTATCGTCATGCCATTGGAGATATTGATTATGGATATAGGGTACGGAAAGCCGGCTTTAAGAATTATGTTGCTACTGGATATCTAGGCATTTGCGAGAGCAATCCAAAGTTGCCTGCATGGGCAAGAAAAGAGATCCCGTTCATTAGGCGGATAAAAAATCTTTATTCCCCCTTAGGGTATGCAGAACCGATACCTTTTTTCCTTTTTGAAAAAAGGCACATCGGATTTGTGACAGCCGTCAAGCATTTTATTACAATTCATATAAGAGTTTTATTTCCGCAATTATGGAAACAATAAATAAATCCATGTTTGTTTTTCAAACAGATTCGGATATTGTACGTAATGTGTATGATACCCAACACAACTATCTGATTGAGTATAATGAACAATGTAAGGATAAAACGTATTGTGCTGTCTATTTTTGCAGCAATGATCTATATTATCCAAACGTTGAAGATATTTTCAGGAAAAGGATTGTAGAGAAAAACTTCTTTGAATGGTATAATTTAAGGATAGAAAAAGCGTATAAACATATTTTTGTTCGTGATGTATTCAAGCAGTGGTATTTGTCCGGTATCAACCAAAGCATTGATTCTCCGGAAAGACTAATCGAATTTCTGAAAAATGAAACCGATGGATACCGTACTATCATGTCTGGCAGTTCAGCAGGTGGTTATGCGGCCATTTTGTATGGTTCCATCCTCAAAGTCGAAAGGGTATTTGCTTTCAATCCTCAAGTAGAATTGACATCCCTATTAACAAAGAGTAATGAAAAGACAAATCCGCTAATCTTTAGATTAAAGGATGGTCCTTATAGGAAGTATTTTGATATTGTCCCATTTATTATGCCTATGATGAATATTTATTATTTCTTTTCCAATCAATCCAGATGGGACATCGAGCAGCGGTCATATTTGGGAGACACAAAGGGAATCCATTTACTGCCATTTAGATCAACACATCATGGTATCCCTTTCTTGAAAGTGGCTCTTCCTGTCATATTAAATATGGAAGATATACAATTAAAGAAGTTTGAGAACAAAATTCAGCATCCGCTTATATTCACGATGAGACTTGTGGGATTGAGAAAAACAATCATAGGATTCTTTTCACAGGTATATGCGACATGCAGGAAAAGACGTTAAAAGATAGTTATGAATATAGCAATTGTTGGTACAGGTTATGTCGGATTGGTTTCTGGCACCTGCTTTGCGGAAATGGGTGTTCATGTCACTTGCGTGGACGTGAATCGAGAAAAAATAGAAAACTTACAGAACGGTCGGATTCCTATTTACGAACCCGGATTGGATGAAATGGTGATGCGCAATTTTCGTGAAGGAAGGTTGAGCTTTACGACCCATCTAACGTCTGTCTTGAATGATGTGGACATTGTGTTCTGTGCCGTGGGGACACCTCCCGATGAAGACGGAAGTGCCGATTTACGATATGTATTGGCAGTGGCAAAACAATTTGGTGAGAATATTCAGAAATATACCCTGCTTGTCACCAAATCAACAGTTCCTATAGGGACTGCCCAAAAAGTGAAGGCTGTTATTCAGGCAGAGCTTGATAAACGATGTGTGAATGTTCCCTTTGATGTAGCTTCCAATCCTGAATTTCTAAAAGAAGGAGCAGCCATCAAAGATTTCATGTCGCCAGACAGGGTTGTGGTAGGAGTGGAATCGAAAAGAGCCAAGGAGTTGATGAGTAAACTTTACCGTCCTTTCCTGCTGAACAATTTCCGGGTAATATTTACCGATATACCCAGTGCGGAAATGATAAAATACGCAGCAAACTCTATGCTGGCTACCCGTATCAGCTTCATGAACGATATTGCCAATTTATGCGAATTGGTGGGAGCTGATGTGAATATGGTGCGAAAGGGAATAGGTTCGGACAGCCGTATCGGAAGCAAGTTCCTTTACCCGGGTTGCGGTTATGGCGGTTCGTGTTTCCCGAAGGATGTTAAAGCTTTGATAAAGACCGCAGAGAAGCATGGATATGAAATGAAGGTGCTAAATGCGGTGGAGTCTGTGAATGAAAAGCAAAAGAGTGTACTTTTCAATAAATTGTTCAAGCATTATAAAGGGGCTTTGCAAGGGAAAAAGATTGCTGTTTGGGGACTTGCCTTCAAACCGGAAACAGACGATATGCGTGAGGCGACTTCATTGGTCACTATTGATCGGTTGCTGAGGGAAGGATGCAAAGTACGGGTGTATGATCCTGTGGCAATGGAGGAATGCCGTCGTCGTATGGGCGGGGGTGTGGAATATGCCGCAGACATGTATGATACTGTCTTGGAAGTGGATGCTTTATTGATACAGACTGAGTGGAAACAGTTCCGGCTACCCAATTGGAGCCTATTACTGAAATTGATGAACAATCCGGTCATCATTGATGGGCGGAACATTTATGACGCAGAAGAACTTCAACATTTGGGCTTTGATTATTACTGTATAGGAAGATGAATAAGTTGAAAGCATTAGTCTTTTACCAGTACCTACCTCCATGGAGGATTGATGTGTTTAATGAGATGGGTAAATATTATGACATGACCATCGCATTTACGGATGCTGACAGTGAGGGATTCACCTATAACAGGAAAGAATTGCTGGAAAAACTGGAGAATATTAAGGTCCTTTTCTTGACTAAAGGATTCAGGATTGGAAATAGGCCTGTACGTCTGGGAATTTTCAATTTAATCAAAAAAATAGATCCCGATGTCATTTTCTCCCATGAGTATTCCTATACAAGTATTTTGGTAGCCTTGTATAAGCAAATGGGGCTATTTCACTACAACTATTATCTGACAACATCTGACAACTTGAAAATGGCCGAAATATCTTCCGGATTGAAGGCTAAATCCAGGAGCTATGTATTGACCCACAGCAATGGGATTATAGTCTATGGTGATACTGTGAAGCAATGGTATCAAAGAAGATTCCCCCGATTGCGGATAGAGGTATGTCCTAATATACAGAATCCTCAAACATTGTTGGCTTATCGCTCACAGTTTCAACCTATCCTTCAAAAATACATTCAACAATATGGTTTGGCAGGGACTTCTGTTATTCTTTACACAGGTAGGTTAGTAAAAGCAAAAGGGTTGGATTTGCTGTTAAATGCGTTTGCAAAAGCACAAATCGTAAATTATAGATTGGTCATTGTAGGTGAGGGGGAACTATCAGAAAGCTTGCAACAACAAGCAAAGCGACTTGGGCTGAAAGACAAAGTGGTTTTTGCCGGATTTCATACCGATGTCGGTTTGTATGCATGGTATGAAATAGCCAATTTTTTTATTCTGCCGAGTAGGTATGAACCCTTTGGCGCTGTTATTAATGAGTCTTTGGTTTACGGATGTCCCGTGGTGGCAAGCAAGTATATCGGTGCCACGGATTTTGTGACCAAAGGCAATGGAATGTTATTTGATCCCATGAATGAAACAGAATTCATTTACATAATAAGGCAAGCCTGTCGGAAATATTCCAATAAGCCTTTATCTAGGGCAAACTTGATGCCATGCTCTTTTGACAATTATGTATCTGCTTTTTATAATATTAATCGAAACAAGTGAAAATAGATTATCATAACATGCCGAAAGGGGCAGGTATGACAACGTTTGCCATACGCTACATAATGAACATTGTTCGAACATGGTATTTATTTCATTTGAAATATCCATGGGTGAAATACAATGGTTTCGTGAGAGTTATGGCTCACACTACTTTTGCCAGAGGCATGAAAATAAGTATTGGTCATAACGTCCAGTTTGGAGAATATTGCAATATCGCTTCTGATGTCGTATTTAAAAATAATATCTTGATAGCCGGACGTGTTTGTTTTGTCGGAAGAAATGATCATCAGTTTGATACTGTGGGTGAACTTATCTGGAATAGTTCAAGAGGGTACAATGGCATAACGATTGTTGAAGATGATGTATGGATAGGGCATAGTGCTACAATCGTGGGCGGTATCACTATCGGCAAAGGGGTGGTAATAGCGGCTGGAGCTGTAGTGACACAAGACATTCCGGACTGTGAAATTTGGGGAGGTGTCCCTGCAAAGAAAATAAAGGATCGGTTCTCGACAATTAGTGAGAAAGAACATCATCTACGATATATTAAAAGGATACAAGACAATAAAAGAAAGAATTAATATTACAATGATAATAAGCGGACTGCTTCACATAAACTTTCAGTATAATGGACTATCAAGATCTATGAATATGAAAAGATAAACATGAAAATAAAATGAGAAAAGTAGCATTAATTACTGGTATTACCGGCCAAGACGGTTCCTTCTTGGCCGAATTCCTTTTGGAGAAAGGATATGATGTACATGGCACCATTCGCCGCTCATCTGTTGATTTCAGGGAACGGATCGCGCATTTGGAAGGCCATCCCGCTTTCCATCTTCACTATGCGGATCTAGGGGATTCCACGAGTCTCTCGCAGGTGGTGAAGAGGGTAAAGCTTACGGAGATTTATAACCTCGCTGCGCAGAGCCATGTGCAAGTCTCTTTTGATTCACCGGAGTTCACGGCTGATGTGGATGCTACCGGGGTATTACGTATTCTAGAGGCGGTAAGGCAAAATGATCTTACGGGTACTTGTCGTATTTACCAAGCCTCTACTTCCGAATTATATGGGAAGGTGGAGGAGGTTCCTCAGAATGAGAAAACGCCTTTTCATCCGTATAGCCCCTATGCGGTGGCGAAGCTGTATGGTTATTGGATCGTAAAGGAGTATCGGGAGGCTTATCATATGTTTTGCTGCTCGGGTATCTTGTTTAACCATGAATCGGAACGACGGGGCGAGACTTTCGTGACTCGTAAGATCACGTTGGCTGCCGCACGTATCGCACAAGGGAAACAGGACAGGCTTTTATTGGGTAATTTATCGTCGCTTCGTGATTGGGGGTATGCCAAGGATTATGTGGAATGTATGTGGCTGATCCTTCAAAATGAGAAACCGGAGGACTTCGTGATCGCTACGGGTGAGCAACATTCCGTACGGGAGTTTTGCGAATTGGCTTTCCGTTATGTGGGCTTTGAATTGTACTGGCAAGGTGAGGAAGAAAATGAGAAGGGAATCGACCGCAAGACGGGAAAGGTGCTGGTGGAGGTATCTCCCGATTTCTATCGTCCCACCGATGTGGTTAATCTTTGGGGAGATCCATCGAAAGCGAGACGTGAGCTGGGGTGGAATCCGCGAAAGACTTCTTTTGAGCAACTGGTGAAGATAATGGTGGACGCGGATATGGCGAAGGTGGCCGTGGAACGTGCCTCTGCGCATGTTCGTACTAATTTGGCTGAGTATCTAGAGAAGGGCATCGTGAAATGATGGAGAAGAACGCTAAGATATATGTAGCCGGCCATAGAGGATTGGTCGGCTCTGCCATTTGGGAGAATCTGGAAAGAAAGGGATATGAGAATCTGGTAGGACGTACGCATAAAGAGCTGGACTTATTGGATGGCATCGCTGTCAAGCGCTTTTTTGATGAGGAACAGCCGGAGTACGTGATTCTCGCAGCCGCTCATGTAGGGGGGATTATGGCGAATAGTAAGTATAGGGCTGATTTTATCTACCGGAACTTACAGATTCAGCAGAACGTGATTGGTGAGAGCTTTCGCCATGGGGTCAAGAAATTGTTATTTTTAGGTAGCACTTGTATTTATCCACGTGATGCGGAGCAGCCGATGCGAGAGGACGCTTTGCTGACTTCTCCGCTGGAGTACACGAATGAGCCGTATGCGATCGCCAAGATCGCAGGGTTGAAAATGTGCGAGAGTTTTAATCTGCAATATGGTACGAATTATATCGCTGTGATGCCGACTAATTTATATGGCCCGAATGATAATTTTGATTTGGAACGTAGCCATGTATTGCCAGCTATGATACGGAAGATCCATTTGGGCAAGTGTTTGAATGAGGGAGATTGGCAAGGTGTTTGCCGGGATTTAGATGCCCGTCCAGTGGAGGGTATTGATGGACATTGCTCCCAAGAGGAAATTCTTTTGGTTTTGGCTCGTTATGGGATCTCTTCGGATAAGGTGGAGCTATGGGGAACTGGTAAGCCGCTTCGAGAGTTCTTATGGAGTGAGGAAATGGCAGATGCGAGCGTATATATCATGGAACATGTGGATTTTAAGGATACTTATTCGCAAGGAGATACTGATATCCGTAATTGCCATATTAATATAGGTACCGGGAAGGAGATTTCGATCGCTACTTTGGCAGATTTGATCGTGAGAACAACCGGTTATCGAGGTAAGGTAGAGTTCAATCCCACAAAACCGGATGGAACTATGCGTAAATTGACCGATGTGACCAAACTGCATGAGTTGGGATGGCATCACCGGGTGGATATAGAGGATGGCGTGAGAAAAATGTATTATTGGTATCTAAGCGCTGTTATAAGATAAATGATTGCTTATGGATACGCATGTTGTTATTGCCTGAATACCTTGTATTCGGTTTTTATATGTATCTTTGTGAGAAAACAATAGATATATGATAGCTGAAATTAAATTCAAGAATATGTTCTCATTCAGAGATGAGACAGTTCTTAGCTTTGAGGCAGATAAGAGTAAGGATTTGGAGTCATATCATGTTGTTGAGCTGGCTCCGGATGTAAAATTACTTAAGTTAGCTGTCATTTATGGAGCCAATGCCTCAGGAAAAAGTAATATTATTAAGGTTTGCGATTTTATAAGGTCCTTTATAACTTGCACTCCACTTAATAAAGCGGAGCTAATTAAGATTGTTCCGTTCTTGCTAAATAGAACAAGTAAAGAACAAGCATCAGAGTTTTCTGTTTCATTTTATGCCATGAATGGAGACAAGGCTATCAGATATGTCTATTCCGTATTGTTGGAGACTACGCACATTGTCCGGGAAACCTTGATTTATTATCTCAGTCAACAACCGGCCACTGTTTTTGAACGTAGCATGGAAAACAATGTCTCTTCCATCAAATTTGGTCAAAAAGTTAAAATCAGTACGGCTGCAAAAGAGGAAATAACCTTAAAGTGTTTACCTAATATGTCTGTCTTTGCAGCTTACATGCAGGTAAATACCAATATTGCAGAAATGGAAACAGCCCTTCAGTATTTGACTAAACAAATGATGCCTGCGATAGTACCTACATCATCACTTAGCCGCTATGCAGAAGAGGCAATTAAAAAAGAAACTGCCAAAGAATATATCCTAAGGTATTTGCAGGAAGCAGACTTCAATATTTCGAATATTTCTTCAAAAGAGCAGGAGACTAAAAAGGGAGTAGTAAATTATACCATGTATCAGCACAAGGTCTCTTCCGGGTTGGGGGGGAATGATTACTATGAGTTCCCGGAGTTGTATGAATCAGATGGTACCATACGAACATTCGGCTTGGCATCCCAGATACAAAATAGTATTGGAAGCAATGCATTCCTTGCTGTAGATGAAATAGAATCATCTCTTCATCCTAAGTTGATCGAATATATGATTGAACGTTTCTTGAAGGAGTCAAAGCAAGCTCAGTTACTGCTTACTACTCATTATGACGGTCTGTTGGGGGAAGAGGATCTGCTTAGAAAAGATAATATCTGGTTCGCCGAGAAGAACACAGATGGAGCCAGTGTACTATATCCTCTAACTGATTTCAAAGGCTTGAATAGAATAAGCTCTCTACAAAAGGCGTATAAGTTTGGTAAATTTGGGGCAGTTCCTAATCTATAAATACCGGCCTTATGAGAAACGTTAGAAAGAATATTGCCACTAGACAAGTCATTCATATTGTGGGTGAAGGACTGACTGAATTGTTTTATTTCAGTCATCTTAAAAAGTTTCTAGGCTACAGATACTCTATATCTCCACGTCTGTTTGAGAATAATAGTATCGAGAAGATTGATAAAAAGATAAAGGAGCTTCTAAATGAAGATGTATTTGTAATCTGTGTTTTTGATGCCGATGTTAGCAGACGATCAGATGCTGAAAATAGGAAGATGGCAGCTCTGAAAAAGAAATATGAGAAGAATGGTAATGTTATTCTGTGCGACAGTTTGCAATCAATCGAATATTGGTTCCTTTTGCATTTTGAGGATACTTGCCGTCATTTCCTAGATTCAGCAGCTACAGAAAGGGCTTTGAAGCGCTATCTTCCAACATACGGCAAAACACGTAAATATCTGGAAAAAGATAGCTGGGTAAGGGATATGATTGCAGATGCAAAAATGATTAAAGCTTGTGAACTTGCTGAGAAGTATCAAGGTCGAGATTCATATAGTGAGATTTATAAAGCTATTAAAAAAGTAAAAGAATAGTAATCCATAATCTATTCTCTATCTTATCTCCAAGCTCTCCGGTCTTCTTTTTCTCCTTAGGGGTAGTAAGAAGGCCGGTTTCTTTATCGTCTATCCTTTATCGCATTGAATGTCCTCTTCCCTTTTAGATAAAATGCCAGAATTAAACTGTCCCGCATAAGTTCCGGGATGGTGCTCAGTGTTCTTTTCTCCAGATTCTCTTTACGCTTAGGCGTATATTCCGGTTTGAGTTGGTGATAGGCTTTTCTTGCCTCATAAACAGCTTTGGCGTTCGCGAAATGTCCTTCCAGCAGGAACTTCGCGGCGGCGATATAGTCCAGCCAAAAGCGGACACACATCACATGCTTTAGATCTTCTTCCCGGGAATTCTTGTAAAGCATCAATAAGCTGTTTCGGAAATTCAAGAAAGTCTTGCGGGGACTTTCTGCGTTCAAGGTGGCTCCACCGACATGGTAAACGATGGATTGTGGGACGCATACCAACCGATATCCCCGGGAACGTAAACGCCAACACATATCGACTTCTTCTTGATGTGCGAAAAATCCGGCATCCAATCCCCCGACTTCCTTATACGTAGCCGTACGAACGAATAAGCAGGCTCCTGTCGCCCATAAGATATCGGCGGGAGTGTCGTATTGCCCCTCGTCCTTTTCCACGATATGCAAGATTCTCCCCCGACAAAATGGATAGCCGTATTTATCAATGTATCCTCCGGCCGCACCTGCATACTCGAAGTATTCTTTATTTCGTTGAGCCCGTATTTTGGGTTGGACACAAGCGATTGACGGATCAGAGTCGAGAGTGGCAATCGGGGCATCTAACCAATTGGGAGTAACTTCTACGTCGCTGTTTAATAAAACGCAATATTCATGGTCGAGCCTTTTGAGCGCTTGATTATATCCTTCGGCAAAACCATAATTCTGGTTGAAGGAGATAATGCCGACGGTCGGGAATTTTGCTTTCAACATCTCGATCGAGTCATCGGTAGAACCGTTATCTGCTACGATAACCTCCGCCCATTCCGGAGAGTTGGATACGACGGAAGGAAGGAATTCCTCCATTAGCTTTCTTCCGTTCCAGTTTAAGATGACAATCGCTACTTTTTTCATCCTTGTTGCTCGTGTTTATGTTTCCAACGTTTATGGGTCCACAGCCAGTAAGCCGGGTCACGCAAGATCATTTTCTCTAAAAGTCGTGCGTATCGCTCGGTGATGTAATTCTCCGGAGTCTCTTTTGGATTCTCCGTAATCAGCTTCATGTCTACGGTGTAATATCCTCTTTTTACCTTTTGGGTATCGAGGAAGATCACAGGCAGGTTCAGTTTCCGTGCGATACGCTCCGGACCGGTTAATATGGCCGTATCTTGATGAAGGAACTCGGTCCAATAATGCAGGTTCGCCTTGCTGGGTGTCTGGTCCGCCAAGAAGATGACGACTGAGCGGGTCTTGTCTTGTTTTAACTTGATGATATCCCGTATCGTATCGTTTTTCTTGATGCCGAAAGAACCGAACTGTGTCCTGAGATCGGCGAATAGCTTATCAAAGGCCTTGTTGTTTAACGGACGGTATATCTGATAGATGCGTGAGTCCTCAAAGCGAGTGGTCGAGCCGGAAAACCATTCCCAGTTGCCATAATGCCCCATCGTGAGGATGAAGCAAGTATGGCCTTTCGCCATAAGTTGGTCAACCAATTCCGGGTTCCTCAGATAAGCACGCTGTTGTATCTCATCCAGAGAGATATGGGCTAGTTTAATCGTTTCTACGATATAATCGGCGAAATGATGATAGAACCGACGTTCTAATTGGCGTAATTCTGCCTTGGATTTATCCGGGAAAGAGGCGGTTATATTACGGCGCACTACTTTTACCCGGTATCCGGCTATCTTATAGATAAGGACATATAGGATGTCTGATAACACGTATAAAGCTCGCATGGGAAGTAAGGCGTGTACTTTTACCCAGCTATAAAGAAAGGCATATTGTATTTTATCCCACATCTTAGTTGACGGTTGATGATTGATTGTTGACTATTAATGCGGTGCGATCCTCATTCCAGCCGCCTAGTACGACTTTGCGGGTCTCATTGACCAAAGCGGCATCATAAGGGATTTCTACCTTTATATAGTTCTCGGTGAAACCGTGCATTTTGCCGTCTTTCTTGGTGTGTTCGAATAAGACATTCGCTTCTTGTCCGATATGGGCCTCATAAAAGGCATGAAGTTTCTGGTCTGAGATATCCAAGAGTTGTTGACTGCGTGCGTGTTTGGTCTTTGGGTCTACTACATAATCGATCTTCAACGCTTGGGTACCCGGGCGTTCCGAATAACTGAACACGTGCAGTTGGCTTATATCCAAGCTATCGATGAATTGGCGGGCCTCCTCGAAGTACTCGTCTGTCTCGCCACGGGTTCCAACGATTACGTCTACGCCAATGAAAGCATGCGGCATTACTTCCTTGATCTTTTCGATCTTATGACGGAAAAGAGCGGTGTCGTAACGGCGGCGCATTAATTGCAAGACAGCATCGCTACCGCTTTGCAAAGGAATATGGAAATGAGGAGCGAAACGTTTGCTATGGGCCACGAAATCTATGGCCTCGTCGGTAATCAGATTCGGCTCGATGGAAGAGATACGATAGCGTACGATTCCCTCTACCTCATCCAAAGCCCGGATTAAGTCGATAAAGGTCTCGTCGGTACTTTTGCCGAAATCCCCGATATTTACCCCTGTCAATACGATCTCCTTTCCTCCTTTACGTGCGACTTCCTGCGCCTGTTCCACCATGCTGGCGATCGTCCCGTTCCGGCTTCTTCCGCGGGCGAAGGGTATGGTGCAATAAGAGCAATAATAATCGCATCCGTCTTGTACTTTCAAGAAATGACGGGTACGGTCGTCCGCCGAGCAGGAAGGGGAGAAGGAACGTATATCCTTGCTTTGTGAGGCGATAACAGTTCCTCCGTGTTCTTTCTTCTCTAGGTTCTCCAGATATTGAAGGATCTCTAATTTCTGTTCGGCGCCAAGAACCAAGTCCACGCCTTCTATATGGGAGACTTCCTCCGGCTTCAACTGTGCGTAGCAACCGGTCACCACGATAAAGGCACCGGGGTGTTGCTTGCTGATCCGGCGGATCGCTTGCCGGCATTTCTTGTCGGCTAGTTCCGTTACGGAGCAAGTATTCACCACGCATATATCCGCTTTTTCCCCGGGACGCACCTTGCGTACCCCTTGTTCGGCTAATAGCTTTCCAATGGTAGAGGTCTCCGCGAAATTTAGTTTGCAACCCAGCGTATAATAAGCGGCCTTTTTATTGTTAAATACGGTCTGATCTATCATTTTCGATTTAGTTAGAGTGCAAAGGTACTAATTAAGCCCGGATTAGTAAAGAGTTCGGATTGAGATGGACTTAAAAACTCTTTACTATTGCATAAATAGTTTTCCGGAAGCCTATCTATTCTTCTTTACTATTGGATATATTCTACAAACCACGTCGTGGTCTGTGCGATTCACGTCGTGGTCTGTATAAACCATGACGTGGTCTGTAAAAACCATGCCGTGAACTAAGGAATAGATACAGTCAAGCAACATTATTTATGAAGACTTGTTATCGAATAGTCCTTGCTGCGGCCTTGTTTTGTTTATTGTGCCGATAGAGGAAATACGGTAACTAGGGCTCCACTAAGATTAATACCGGATTGTTATCATTCTCGGGTTGCTCCCAATCGATTAGGTAACGGTTGTCGTTTGAGATGTATTTGGGAGTGAAATAGGCTTCTTCGGGAAGTTCAAATGAGTTTTCCGGGTATATGAATTGTACATAGGCTAATTGCTTCTCCGCTATATCATAATATAATGTATAGGTATCTTTATCGGAGAAGTTATGCATATAGAGCCGGTCTCCGATTTGCCCGGGTGACTATGCCTAAATTTACTTCACAGATTTTACTGTTATTTTCTAAGGTACTTCACATCTTAGAGAACCTTCTCCTGAAAAACTTCACGGGGTTGAA
>NZ_MNQY01000084.1:0-7636 GCF_001915675.1 Parabacteroides sp. merdae-related_45_40
ATTTTATCGAAAAAGTAGTATATTTGCAGGCAATAATTTAAGAATCAAAAAATTGTGGAATATGCCTTTGAAGCGTTTCGGAGTCTCGTTGGAGGATAACCTGCTGGAGTCGTTGGATCAGTATGTGAGCGAGAACGGTTTCGCCAACCGTTCGCAGGCGATCCGTTTTCTGGTGGAGAAGAATGTCGCTGAAAAGAAATGGCAATGTAACCATATCGTGGCAGGTACGATCATTCTTATGTATGACCAGGTAAAAAAGGATATTACTTCCCGGATTGCCGATATTCAGCAAAATTATCAGGATGTTATCTTGTCTTCTTCCCAATATTATGTGAACCGGAATTTTTGTCTGCACATTGCAACCGTGATGGGCACAGCTTACCGTCTGACTGAGTTGTCGGACCGGTTGACTACGATAAAGGGGCTTAAGCATGGCAAGTTGGTTATGAGCCGGGCTGATTAGATATATTTTTTACCCGTATGGTGACACGAATTTTGAAAAGTGTAACACGATTAAATAACAATAGAAATTTAATACATAAAAGTGAGATATGAAAAAAGTAATTTTACTTGCTTCCGGGCTTTTGTGCAGTTCGCTGGTCTTTGCAAGCGATCCGGCTGCAATTGATAGTCTGATTAATTTACAGGGGGTTGTGATTTCAGCGAATAAGGTACAAGTGAACCGAAGCAGTGTGCCACTTACTATCTCGGTGATAGACCGGGAGCAGATCGAGGCGAGCAGCGAATCGGCATTGTTGCCGGTACTTTCCCAACATGTCCCCGGATTGTTTGTGACGCAAAAGGGAATTACCGGTTTTGGAGTTTCGGAAGGAGCGGCAGGTACGGTTAACATTCGTGGTGTCGGAAGTGGAAATAAGGTTTTAATGCTGTTCGACGGGCAACCGCAATGGGCTGGAGTGTTCGGACATTCTTTGCCTGATACCTATGTGGCTTCGGATGTAGAGCGCGTGGAAGTGATTCGTGGTCCCGGTTCTTTGCTGTATGGTTCTAACGCGATGGGAGGGGTTGTCAATATTATTACCCGTCATCATGAACAGGAAGGACGGTGTACGCAGGCGCGTGTGATGTATGGCTCTTACAATACGCAAAAATATATGGTGAATAACGGTTTTAACGTAGGTAAATTCAGTAGTTTTATCTCGATAAATCACGATCGAACCGATGGGCATCGATCAAATTCGGATTTTAACATCACAAATGGTTTTGCTAATTTAGGATATGCTTTCAATGAGCATTATAAGATGACAGGTGATGTAAGCCTTGCCAAATCGAAGTTTCAAAATCCTGGTAAAACATTTGAGCCTGTTATAGACAATAAAATGAATATTTTGCGTGGAACAGCTTCTATGGCATTGGAAAATAATCAGGGTAAGATGAGCGGGGCCTTGCGCCTGTTCTATAATTGGGGAAACCATAAAATCAATGATGGTTACAATCCAGGAGAAGAGCCTTTGACTTATCTTTTTCGTTCTGACGACCACAACGTGGGAGTCCAATTGTATGAATCGTTCCGTTTGTTTAAGGGGAATAACTTTACTGTCGGTGTGGATTATAAAAACTGGGGTGGACATGCTTGGAATGATAATAATGACGGTTCAAAAAAAGAATTGGTGGATAAAACGGTGAATGAAACAGCCGGATATGCCATCATGCAACAAGAACTTTTTGGCATATTGAGCCTGAATGCCGGTGTCCGCTATGAACACAGTAGCACTTATGGAGGCGAATGGGTTCCGCAGGGAGGAGTTACGGTACGTCCGTTTGAAGGAAATACGATCCGTGCATCTGTCTCTAAAGGATTTCGTAGTCCGAATATCCGCGAAATGTATATGTGGGGAGCGGCCAATGCAGATTTGAAACCGGAGAGTATGGTAAATTATGAAGTTGCTGTCGGACAGTCTTTTTTAGGGGGCGACTTGTATACTGAGCTGACAGCTTTCTTTATCGACGGGAAAGATATGATTTATTCCGTAAGCGTGAATGGGGACGGTAGACCTCCTTATAAGAATTTGAATACAGGAACCTTTACGAATAAAGGTATAGAGTTTGAAGCTCGCTATCAGATTTGCAAGAATTTGAACCTGGATATGAACTATAGTTATCTGCACATGAGCAAACCTATTCCTGGAGCCCCTGGACATAAGTTCTATGCAGGGGCCACCTATATGCCGGGACGTTTCACCTTGAACGTGAATATGCAGTCTGTCTTTGATTTGTATACAGATGCAGAATGCTCTAAGAAAGAGGATTTTACAACTTTGAATGCGAAAGTCGCTTATCGTTTCGGTACACGTGATAAAGGATTGAACCTCTTTGTGAAAGGAGAAAACCTGACGGCAACCCGTTACACTATTAATGATGGTTTTCCGATGCCGAAAGCGATCTTCATGGGTGGGATCGATGTCACTTTCTAAACATTTTGTATACCTTTGCGCCTTGTAACAATTAATAAAAATCATTATGTCAGTTGCAAAAAGGGATTTAGAGGATAATAGAAAGGTGACCACACATCGCCTGATAGAAATGAAACAGCGTGGGGAGAAAATTTCCATGTTGACAGCTTACGATTATTCGATGGCTCAACTGATCGATCAGGCTGGTATGGATGTCATATTGGTAGGCGATTCGGCTTCCAACGTAATGGCTGGTAATGTAACGACACTGCCGATCACGCTTGACCAAATGATCTATCATGGCAAATCGGTCATGAAAGCGGTGAAACGTGCCTTGGTGGTGGTGGACCTGCCTTTTGGCACGTATCAAGGAAACTCAAAAGAAGCGTTGGCTTCGGCTATCCGTGTGATGAAGGAAACGCATGCGGATTGTATCAAGCTTGAAGGAGGTTCTGAAATTCGGGAATCTATCGAACGTATTCTGTGTGCGGGTATTCCTGTCATGGGACATCTGGGATTGACGCCTCAGTCTATTAATAAGTTCGGGACATATACGGTTCGTGCCCGTGAGGAAGCGGAAGCGAAGAAGCTGATCGCAGATGCTCATCTGTTGGAAGAGATCGGTTGCTTTGCAATCGTATTGGAAAAGATTCCGGCTGCTTTGGCTGCACAGGTCGCTTCCGAACTGACGATTCCGATTATCGGTATCGGTGCTGGCGGAGGAGTAGACGGACAGGTGTTGGTTATGCATGATATGTTAGGTATCAACCAGGGATTTTCTCCCCGTTTCTTGCGCCGTTATGCGAATTTGGCAGAAGATATCACTCGTGCCGTGCAGACTTATATTGAGGATGTGAAGACGCAAGATTTCCCGAACGAGAAGGAACAATATTAATAATGTGTCAGTCCCATCTGTTGATCGGTGCTGCTTCATCGGGGAGCGGGAAAACAACTTTTACACTAGGTTTGCTTCGTGCCTTGAAGAACCGTTCGTTTAAGGTGCAGCCTTTCAAATGCGGACCGGACTATATCGACACACGCCATCATAGGATGGCTGCCGGTAATCCGTCCGTGAACTTGGATCTCTTTATGATGTCAGAGGCACACGTGCGTGATTTGTATGCCGGCTATACGGAAAAAGCGGATGTGGCGGTAACCGAAGGCGTGATGGGATTGTTTGACGGGTATGACGGTATGAAAGGGAGCTGTGCGGAAATCGCCTGTATGCTGAAAATACCGGTAGTC
This sequence comes from Parabacteroides sp. merdae-related_45_40, assembly GCF_001915675.1. NCBI lineage: Bacteria > Pseudomonadati > Bacteroidota > Bacteroidia > Bacteroidales > Tannerellaceae > Parabacteroides > Parabacteroides sp. merdae-related_45_40. The sequence goes on from NZ_MNQY01000084.1 coordinate 3,660, forward strand.
CTGATTGTAAATGCGAAAAGTACGGCATATTCGGTGGCTCCTTTATTGTACGGGTTTAAACAATTCAACAAGCAAGTGCAGATAGTTGGGGCTGTCTTTAATTTTGTTGCTTCCGAAAACCATTATTCTTTTTTGAAACAGGCTTGTGAAGATGCCGGAGTCGAGGCATTGGGATATCTTCCCAAGTGTGCGGATGTGGAGATCCCCAGCCGTCATTTAGGGTTGTCTCTCGATGAAGATTTCTGCTTTGAAGAGTTCGCCGACCGTGTAGCGGAACTTGTCGAAAAGCATGTAAACATCAATCGGTTGCTGGAGTTGACAAAACCGGTTGCGATAGCTGTCGTTCCTATATCTGCAGGTCGTCATATCTATAAACGTGAGCCTTCTTTCCCTATTGCGGTAGCCTGCGATCCTGCATTCAATTTTGTATATGAAGCGAATATTCGCTATCTGCATCATTTAGGGGAAGTTACGTATTTCAGTCCGTTGGCAGACACTTCTTTGCCGGATGCTGATTTCGTGTACCTTCCCGGAGGTTATCCGGAGTTATATCTTGCTGCTTTATCGGCAAACAGGCAGATGCTTCAATCCATTCGCCGGTATGTTGAGAGTGGAGGAAAATTGTTGGCTGAATGTGGAGGCATGATGTATCTATGTGACGAGATACGAGATAAAAATGGAGATGTTTATCCGATGGCTGGCGTGTTGCACCAGTCTGCAACAATGGAGAATATGAAGTTACGCCTGGGATATCGTACCTTATTATACAACGAAACTCGTCTGAAAGGGCATGAGTTCCACTATTCCCGTCTGGTGGAACAACAGAATCCGCTTCCGTCCTGCGCTGTCGCTTATACTGCCAAAGGAGTGGAAACGGATACTCCGCTTTATCATTATAAAAATGTTTGGGCAGGATATACGCATTTGTATTGGGCGGATCCGGTCGGAAACGAATGGTTTACCAAATTTGTCATCGATGGCAATACTTGAAGTCTGTATACAAATAAATAAGAAAGATGAAAATATATACGCGTGGAGGAGATAAAGGTCGTACTGGGATTCATGGAGGCGAGCGGGTGGATAAAGATGATATCCGGATCGAAGCGAACGGGACACTGGACGAGGTGAATGCTGAAATAGGCATTATCCGTGCATTACTCCCGGCTGAACATGAATGGCAAAGCTTGCTGGGGAAAATACAAATGGAGATGATGGCGGTCATGTCACATGTGGCGACTCCATCGGCTATTCGTGATAAGAATCCGAACAAAATATCCGATGATCTGGTTCTTGTTTGTGAGGAACAGATCGATGCTTTGTCGGCAAAGATGGAGGATAACGGTTATTTTATCCTGCCTGGCGGCTCTTTGGTTTCCGCTCACTTGCAGTTGGCCCGTACGATCGTACGCCGTGCCGAACGCCGTCTGTGGACGTTGAACCGGAAAGATCCGGTTTCACCAGGGATCATGCAGTTCGTGAACCGCCTTTCCGATTTGTTTTTTACAATGGCACGCTATGAAATGTTTCGCCAGGGGAATGCGGAGGAACGTTGGCAGTCGTTTTTGTATAAGAGAAAAAAATAGAATAAGACTTGAAGATTCCATAAAGAAGCTGTTCACATTTTTGTGAATACTGAAAGAATACGTTATATTTGTACGCAAATACGAGAACGATATGTTTGTTACATTCGAAGAAGTATATTTGCGTGACCTTTACGAGAAAGGAAAGGCTGATAACAAGAAGCCTCGTTATCAGCCTGATGTGATAAGGCGTTATCAAAAGTGTATAGATTTTCTTTTGGATGCCAAGAAGGTAGAAGAACTTCTTTTGATAAATTCCTTGAATTATGAGATGCTGAAAGGCGATAAGGCTGGTATTTCATTTGTACGGGTGAATAATAAGTATCGAGTTGAGTTTACCGTAAGGGATTCGATAGAAGAACCGATTGTTACCGTATGTAATATAATAGAATTATCAAACCATTATAAATGATTGTAGCTATGATTACACTTCAAGGTATTGATCCTAAAATGATCGCCAATAATTTGACTCCATCCAACCCCATACATCCAGGCGAGTTGATAAAGGATGAAATAGAATATCGAGGTATTTCGCAGCGGAAATTGGCATTGCAAATGGGGGTTTCTCCGACATTGCTGAATGAAATATTGAATGGAAAGCGTTCTGTTTCGACAGAATATGCTCTTTTGTTTGAAGCGGCGCTTGGTATTGATGCAGAAGTTTGGATTCGTCAGCAAGCTCGGTATGACATGCAAATGGCAAAATCCGATATCTCTTTTTTGGAGAGATTGGCCCATATTAGAAAAATAGCGGCAGTATTATAGTAGGTACAGATTAAAATTAAGAATAGATATGATATCCGTAAAAAAATATATCGAGTCCAATAAAGACCGTTTCATCGAAGAGCTTTTCTCTTTGATCCGTATTCCATCGATAAGTGCCAAACATGAACATAAGCCTGATATGGAGGCTTGTGCAAAACGCTGGACAGAACTCTTGCTTGCAGCCGGTGCCGATAAAGCGGTTGTGATGCAGACCGAAGGCAACCCGGTTGTGTATGGGGAAAAGATGGTTTCTCCTGAGGCGCAGACCGTTTTGGTCTATTCGCACTATGACGTAATGCCCGCCGAGCCGTTTGACCTGTGGAAGAGTCGCCCGTTCGAACCCGAAATCCGGGATGGCCGTATCTGGGCGCGTGGTGCGGATGATGATAAAGGGCAGGCCATGATGCAGGTAAAAGGTTTCGAGACAGCCCTGAATCTGGATTTGCTGAAATGTAATGTGAAGTTTATCTTCGAGGGAGAAGAAGAGATCGGTTCGCCGAGCCTCGAAGCCTTCTGCCGTACACATAAAGAATTGTTGGAAGCGGATGTGATCCTGGTTTCCGATACCAGCATGGTCAGTGCCGAAACGCCATCCCTGACAACCGGACTTCGTGGGCTTGCCTATTGGGAGATCGAGGTCACAGGTCCTAACCGCGATTTGCATTCCGGGCATTTCGGTGGTGCGGTTGCCAACCCGATCAATGTGTTGTGTAAGCTGATGGCCGATATAACAGATGCTGACGGGCGCATCACAATCCCCGGTTTCTACGATGATGTGGAAGATGTTTCGCCTGCCGAACGCGAGATGATCGCCCAGATTCCATTTGATGAAGCGAAATATAAAGCGGCCATCGGTGTGGATGAGTTGTTCGGTGAAAAAGGATATTCCACGTTGGAACGCAATAGTTGCCGTCCTTCCTTCGATATCTGCGGCATCTGGGGCGGTTATATGGAAGAGGGCAGCAAGACGGTCCTTCCTTCCAAAGCATACGCCAAAGTTTCCTGCCGTCTGGTTCCGCATCAGGATCATGAGAAGATTTCGAAACTGTTTGAAGAGTACATCGCTCGTGTGGCTCCGGCTTATGTCAAGGTAAGAGTGACGCCTAAACATGGTGGACAAGGTTATGTTTGTCCGATCGATCTTCCCGCTTATAAGGCGGCAGAGGAAGCCGTTGCCGTAGCTTTTGGCAAACGTCCGTTGGCCGTGCGCCGTGGCGGAAGTATCCCTATTATCTCGACTTTCGAGCAGGTGTTGGGCATCAAGACTGTCCTGATGGGATTCGGCCTCGAACAGAATGCGATTCATTCGCCCAACGAAAGCTGTACGCTTGACTTCTTTTATAAGGGAATCGAGTCGGTAGCCGAATTTTATAAACGATTCAATTGATATGACAAATAATGAAATAGTTGTTCGTGCGCTTGCCAATACAGGCATTACTGCTCTGAACGAGATGCAGCAGGCGGTATTGGATGCCGGGACGACAAAAGACATGGTGCTGCTCAGTCCGACAGGGTCGGGCAAGACGTTGGCTTTCCTTTTGCCTTTGCTGACGACGTTGACGGATGAGGACAAAAAGATACAGGCCGTGATCATCGCTCCTTCCCGTGAGCTGGCTTTGCAGATCGAAACGG
>NZ_MNQY01000084.1:7651-11392 GCF_001915675.1 Parabacteroides sp. merdae-related_45_40
GGGCATCCCATCCGCACGGAGAAGAAGAGTCTCGAACATCCGCCGACGGTCCTGATCGGCACGCCGGGGCGTATCGTCGACCATTTGGAACGGGGTAATATCAATCTGGACAGTGTGCGTACGCTGATCCTTGATGAGTTTGACAAATCGCTCGAACTGGGTTTTCTTGCTGAAATGAAGGAGATTTTGGCACATCTCCCAGGCGTGCGCCGCCGGGTGCTGACTTCGGCAACGGCAGCAGTCGATATTCCTGCTTTCACCGGGATTACAGCTCCGGTACGATTGTCGTTCTTGAAAGATGTGAAGGAGTCGAAAGGGCTGGCTTTGCGTGTGGTCAAGTCTCCAGTTAAGGACAAGCTGGAAACCTTGTACAAGCTTTTAGGTGAACTGAAAGGTGGTTCTGCCCTTATCTTCTGCAATTATCGGGAGACGGTAGAACGGGTGAGCAACTATCTGACCGAAATGGGTGTAGATAACGAATACTTCCACGGAGGAATGGAGCAACCGGAACGTGAACGTGCCTTGTCGCATTTCCGTAACGGCAGTGCTACCGTATTTATTTCTACTGATTTGGCCTCTCGCGGTCTTGATATTCCAGAAGTGAAGAATGTGATCCATTATCATCTTCCTGTGAGTGAAGAGGCGTACGTGCATCGTAACGGACGTACGGCTCGTATGAACGCGGAAGGGGTTGCTTATCTGATCTTGAATGCGGAAGAGACGATTCCTGAATATATCACCCGCGAGCCGGATGAGTTTTTCTTGCCGGAAGTGGCAAAGAAGCCCGTCCGTTCCGAGTGGGTGACACTGACGATCAATCGGGGGAAACGGGACAAATTGAGCAAGAAGGATGTGGTCGGCTTCCTCTTTCAGAAAGGTGGACTGGAAAAGGACGATTTAGGCATAGTCGAGATAAAGGAAAGTTGCGCTTTCGCAGCTGTCAAGCGGACTAAACTATCCGGTTTGCTGGGGCGTATTCGGAATGAAAAGATAAAGAACATGAAAGCTAAGTTTATATGAGCATATTGATAAAAGGCGCTTTATTGGATGGTGCTGTAACTGATGTCTATATAGAGAAAAAGGAGATCAGGCAGGTAGGGACGGATCTTCAGGTACAGGCGGATCAGGTGATAGACGGAAGGCGTAAAGCCTTGATCCCTGGTTTCGTAAATGCGCATACACATGCTGCTATGACGCTTTTCCGTGGTTTTGGCGATGACATGCCGTTGATGCCCTGGCTGGAGCAGAAGATCTGGCCGAATGAAGCGAAATTGACGCGCGAGGATGTTTATTGGGGAACGAAGCTAGCTTGTCTCGAAATGATAAAAAGCGGGACGACAACGTTTTTCGATATGTATCATAAGTTCCGGGCTACGGCCGATGCTGTCGAAGAAATGGGGCTGCGTGCATTGCTTGCCGGCGTCTGTTTCGATCATTTCAAACCAGAATTGGCAGAAAAGAGCAAGCGTGAAAACGAGAAACTTGTTGTCGATGTGGAAAACTATAGCAAGCGCATACGGTATGCGGTCGGTCCCCATGCCATTTATACCGTGTCTGGCGAACTGTTACAGTGGATACATGGTTTTGCTGCCGAGCATTCCGTCCCGATTCATCTGCATTTGGCAGAGACGGAAGGCGAAGTCAGAAACTCAATCAAACAGTTCGGCTTTACTCCTGTACGTTATTTATATAAATTAGGTATATTATCCCCACGTCTGATCATTGCGCACGGTATCTATGTCGATGATGACGAGATTCGTATGCTGGCGGATCACGGAGTGAAAGTGGTGCATAATCCGGCATCCAATATGAAGCTGGCCTCCGGCATTCAATTCAAATTTTGTGAGATGCGAAAGGCCGGTGTTACTGTCGCTTTGGGTACTGACGGTTGTTCTTCTTCCAATAATCTGGATATGATCGAGGCGATGAAACTTGCTTCGCTTTTAGGCAAGGCCTGGCGGAAAGACCCGGAGGCGATTCCAGCTGGTGAAATATTCCAGGCGGCGACGGAAGCCGGTGCTTCGGCTATCGGACTGAAAGCCGGACGGATTGCCGAAGGCTATCTGGCGGATCTCTGTTTGGTCGATTTAGATATTCCGGCTTTTACCCCGAATCATAACTTTGTCTCCAATCTCGTGTATGCAGCAAACGGCAGTTGTATCGATACCGTTATCTGTGATGGTAAAATCCTGATGCAAGACAAAAAGGTTCCGGGCGAGGAGGAGATTATGGAGCATACAGCTGAACTTGCCTATAAGTTGGTAAGAGAACCGTAGGCGAGAAAACCGAAGTTCCCTCGACATGAAACCTATTCTTTTGTGACGTTGAACAATTAATTTGAATGTATATGAATACAAATGACAATACTATTTATCGGGAAGCGGCTGGTTACCTGTCGTCTCGTATTACTGGTAATCCGGAAACCGCTATTATCTTAGGCAGTGGCTTGGGGTCCCTTGCCGACCAGATCGAAGAAGCTGTGGTTATTCCCTATAGTGAGATTCCGCATTTTATGCATTCGACAGCCGCAGGACATAAAGGAAACTTCATCTGCGGTAGGTTAGGAGGGAAGCAGGTGCTTGCCATGCAGGGACGTTTCCATTATTATGAGGGCTATACCATGCAGCAAGTGACCTTCCCCGTCCGGGTGATGAAGCTCTTGGGTGTTAAGAATCTGTTGGTTTCCAATGCCGCAGGCGGTATCAATACGAGTTTCAAAGTTGGTGACCTGATGATCATACGCGATCACATCAATATGATGCCTAATCCGCTGATCGGTCCGAATGACGAACAGTTCGGAACCCGTTTCCCGGATATGACGCGCGCGTATGACCGGGAGTTTATTGGGCTTGTCGAAGAAATTGCCGCGTCCCACGGTATCTCATTGAAGAAGGGCGTATATGTCGGACTGACAGGTCCTTCTTTCGAAACTCCGGCTGAGTATGCTTTCTACGGCAGGGTCGGAGGCGACGCGATCGGAATGAGTACGGTTCCGGAGGTAATCGTGGCTCGTCATGCCGGTTTGCGTGTATTCGGTATGTCCGTGATTACAAATGAAGGCTATCATTTTGCCGATGATTTCGTCAATGACGGGGCCGATGTGATTGTCGCCGCCAATCAAGCGGCAGCGGTCATAACCATTCTCTTCCGGGAATTAGTTGCCAAGATATAAGAAGGGAAGAAGATGAAAAAGTGTTGGATTATGGGGATTGTGGGATTGGTGCTTTTTGCCGATTGCACCAATGTTGGTGCACAATACCAAGTTTGTTGAAATGCTTGGTAAGAAGGACAGCATTGTCTGGCAAGAAAAATATCCGGTACAAGCCGGCATTGCTGACGGTCACATTTATATAGATAAGGAGCTGAATCCTGGAAGATTACCGTATCCATGCCTATACCAGATTCTCCTTTTTGGACGATACTATCCGTCCTTTTTATCCTAAGAAGATACGTATCGTAAAGACTATAGCAAATAAAGGATATGATTCCTCCGTACCTCGCGGATACGCGAGTCGCTAAACTGACCTTTTTTCCGGAAGGAGGTAATTTGATAGAGGGGATACCTGTAAAAGTGGCATTCAAGGCGTTGAACGAGAAAGGTATATATGGTATAAAAGTTTTTTCGCAAAACAACTGTCATACTATCATAGTTGAATTTATATGACTGTATAACAGTTTGTTATTCTATGATAGTTCCTGTTTTCAACTATCATTCATCTATCATAACCATCATGGGGAAAA
>NZ_MNQY01000085.1:0-7314 GCF_001915675.1 Parabacteroides sp. merdae-related_45_40
ATGACAATAAAACAATTGGTCAAAGAGATTGAGGCGCAAACTGACTATTTGGTTGTGTTTCGGGATCAGGATGTGGATGTCAACAAGACTGTTTCTTTTAACACAAAAACAGCTACAGTTGCAGACTATCTAGAAATGATTACTAAAAACACAGGTATTAGTTATCAGTTTGAAAATAACTATATTACGTTATTGTCTACCTCTTCTAAATCTGTAAATCAAGAGAAAAAGAAAAAAATAAGTGGACAAATAGTTGATACTTACGGTTTAGCGGTTATAGGGGCAAATGTTGTAGAAAAGGGAACGACGAATGGTACGATAACGGATGTAGACGGAAATTTTTCTTTGGAAGTCGATGAAAACAGCACGTTGGTTGTAAGCTATATTGGGTATACTCCACAAGAAATAATCGTAGCAAATAAATCAAATTTTAGTATTAAATTGAAAGAAGATACCGAAGTATTGGATGAGGTTGTAGTGGTAGGTTATGGAACAGCGAAGAAAAAGGATCTTACAGGAGCTGTTTCTAGTGTAAAAGCCGAAAAATTATCAGCTCAGGCTCCTCGAAATGTACAAGATATTTTACGTTCGAATGCCGCTGGTTTGAATATTGGTATAGCTACTGATGCTAAAGCTGAGGCTGATTTATCTGTTCGGGGTAAAGGTACTTTATCTGCGGGCAGTTCACCTCTTATTGTTTTAGATGGAGTGATTTATGAAGGAAATTTGTCAGATATAACTCCTGAAGATATTGCAAGTGTAGATGTTTTGAAAGATGCGAGTTCGTCTGCCGTATATGGAGCAAAAGCCGCAAATGGAGTTATTGCAATTACAACAAAAAAAGGAATTCAAGGGAAACCTGTGATTAATTTCAATGCAAATATCTCTTTTGCAAAATCTGCGAATCAACCTAAAATATTGGATGCTGAGGGATTCTTGAAATTTAGGCAGGATTATAATGAAGGGAGAAATTCGGATGAATATTTGGCTAAATATCCTCAAATATTTGTAAATCCATTTAAGCTACAAGGTGTCGATCCGCTTGTTTGGTATAATTATGACCAAAGTGTACCTGCCACATCTGTCACTGATAAACAATTGGAAACTCAATGGTTATCCCGTCTGAATTTACTGACTCCTGAAATTGATAATTATTTTGCAGGTAGAATTACGAAATGGGATGATCTTGTATTTCAAACGGGATTACAACAAGATTATACAGTTAGTGTATCGAATGCTACAGAAAGGACTTCGCAATATTACTCATTGAACTGGGCGGATAGGGAAGGTATTATTACCGGAGATAAATATACAAATTTTAGAGCAAGAATGAATGTGAAAACAGAAATCACATCATTCCTTTCTGTAGGTATGAATGCTCAATTTTCCTCTCGAAATGAAGGCTTTTTGAAGTGTCTTTGGGAGCAAATGACTATGATTTCACCTTATGGAGCAAATGAGGTGGATAATTTAGAAAGCCCTTATAGACGAAATCCGACAGGAATGGACCCTGTCAATCCTTTCTATGATAATATGTATACAGAAAGGAAAGATTTGTATCAGAATTTAAATGCAAAACTGTATGCAGAAGTTAAACTTCCATTTGGAATCGAATATACTTTGAATTTCACTCCTTACTATAGTTGGCATGATTATTATAATCATTATTCATCTGAAGGAGAAAAATGGGAAGCTATAGGAGGAGCTTCAGTTAGAACGAATACTAAACAGTACAGTTGGCAAATAGATAATATCATTCGCTGGAAGAGAGAATTTGCTCAGAAGCATAAAGTAGAAGTCACACTGTTAGCGAATGCAGAAAAAGCTCAGTATTGGTCCACTACGGCAGAGGCTCAAGGATATACGCCTAATGATGTTTTGGGATATCATCAGTTGCAATCGGGATCAGTACAAAAAGTATCAAGTGATGATACGTATCAAACAGGGGATGCTTTAATGGCTCGTCTATTTTATTCGTTTAATAACAAATATATGTTGACAACTTCTATCCGACGTGACGGATATTCTGCATTTGGAAAGAAAAACCCTCGAGCAACATTTCCTTCTGTCGCTTTAGGATGGGTTTTTACTCAAGAACAATTTATGCAACAAGCAAATTCGTGGCTGAATTATGCAAAATTGAGAATTTCTTGGGGAGAAAATGGAAATAGAGATATTGGCCAGTATGCAGCATTGGCTCAAATGAAATCAAGTTTGAGACCTTATATTGACCAAACAGGCAATATTTATACAATTTCTCAGATGTTTGTAAATACGATGGCAAACCATAATTTAAAATGGGAAAGAACTGCTGCGTTTAATTTTGGTTTGGATTTCTCTTTATTCGATGAATTGTTGAGTGGTTCCATTGAAACTTACGTATCTAAGACAAATGATTTGTTAGTAAAACGAGCATTACCCGATGTTACTGGTTTTAATAGTGTAACTGCCAATTTGGGGCAGTTACAGAATAAAGGATTTGAATTAACTTTAAATGCAAATATTATTAATTCAAAAGATTTCAAATGGTTCGCTTCTGGTAATTTTTCTTTAAATAGAAGAAAAATAAATAGCCTTTATGGTGATATGGTCGATGTTTTGGATGAGAATGGAAATGTTATTGGACAAAAAGAGTCGGATGATGAAACCAATAAATGGTTTATTGGTCAAGATCCGGATCGTATTTGGGATTATGAGAGAGCTGGAGTCTGGCAAAAAGATGAACGTGAAGAAGCTGCGATTTATGGGTGTCAACCTGGTGATTTTAAATATGTCGACCAAAACGGAGACGGTATCATGAATAATAAAGATAAAGTTTTTCAAGGATATACAACTCCTCGTTTTCGTTGGACTTTGAGGAATGAATGGACTTATAAAAATCTCTCATTATCGGCTGTCTTATATTCTTATTTAGGACATTACGGCGCTTTTCAAAGGGCTGCCAATAATTATTCGTTTCCAGATAGAACTTCGGACTATGATTTCCCAAGATGGACGGCTACAAATCCAATAAATGATTATGCACGTATTGGCTCAAAGAACATAGGAACTAATTATGTAAATAAGTCATTTGTACGTTTGGAAAATGTGACGTTATCTTATCATTTTCCGAAAGAGTGGATAAATAAATTTGCTATACAGTCTTTACGTTTATCGGGTAGTATTCAGAATGCTGCAGTTTTTGCTCCTCATTGGAATTTCTGGGATCCAGAGAGCGGCTCTGTTACTCCTCGTACGTTTAATTTAGGTATTAATGTTACATTGTAAAAATTAGATTATGAAAAGTAGGAATATATATATATGCGTTGCTGTAGCTTTTTTATCGCTCAATTCTTGTACAGATAGTTGGTTAGAGCCTAAGCCATTATCTTTTCATACTCCAGAAGATACTTATGTTGGAGTTGATGGGTTTGAAGCTACTTTGTCTGCATGCGAAGCTGAAATGCACGATGAGTATAATGGAGATGGATGTGCCATCCTTACAGAGATGATACAATCGGATATTTGTGTGGAAGGAACTACTGATAAGGCTGGGCCTCAAATGGATATGGATAAATCTTTATTACCTGATATGCCTTTGGACAATATGGATTATACTCGTGTCGGATGGTATTGGACACATGGTTACAAAGCCATTAAATCTGCAAATATAATCATTGCTCGTATTGATGAAGGAAAATTTGCAAATGAAGAAGATAAGAGTCGGATTTTGGGACAGGCTTATTTTCATAGGGCTTATTGGTATTATAAATTAGTTCATCAATTCGGCGATATCCCTTGGTTAGATTACGAATTGGCAGAACCTAAGACCGATTTTTATTCTTACGACAGATGGAGTATTTTGGAAGAATTAAAAAGAAATTTGGAATATTCTTATCAAAATGTACCTGATAATGTCAATCGTGGGAAAGTTTCAAAAAGTGCTTGTGGGGTTTTGTTGATGAAAATAAATATATGCTTGGGATATTTTGACGAAGCAATACAAATAGGACAATCTATAGTAGCCGAACATCCATTAATGACAACTCGTTTTACATCAAATCAAAACAAACCTAAAACCAATTTAATGCATGATCTGCACAGTGTTGAAGCAAAAATGGATATATCAAATACCGAGGGGTTGATGTATATTGTATCATACCCTAATGCTCAAGGATCTGTAAGATCTCAATTGATGAGAAATACAATTCCACGTGTAGTTGGAGTTACGACCCCAGACGGAATGTCTGGAATTGTTTATACTGATAATGTGGAATCTCAATATGAAATAAATAAAACGTATGGAAGAGGTATTGGTAGAGCCCGTTGTACTAATTATTATCAGTACACAATATGGACGGAAAAGGAGAAAAACGATTTAAGAGGTGTTTATAATCGTGATAGTTGGATAAGTCCATCTGATTTGTATTATAATGATCCGACGTTAAAAACAAGTGGAAACATTTATTATGGTACACATTTGGTGAAAAACCCAGCAATGTCTGTAGAAGATTCTATTCGAGCTTGGTATCAATGGCCTCATTATAAACTATATGTACCTGATCCACTTTCTTCGAGTTGGTATTGGGGAGGTGAAACTCCTATGTATATTTATCGCTCGGCGGAAGTTTATCTATTGATGGCAGAAGCTTATTATTGGAAAGAACAACCAGCTAAAGTTGCAGAGATGTTGAATGTCGTACGTAATCGAGCTGGAGCAGAATCTTTGACCGCTTCAGATATTAATATCGGTTCAATTTTAGATGAACGGGCGCGTGAGCTGTATTATGAAGAAAATAGGCACGTAGAAATTACTCGTATAGCTTTTACTTATGCTCGTACTGGTAGAAATTGTGAATATTTTGGAAGAAGTTATAGTCTTGATAATATATCGGGACCCGGAGGTGCTGGTTCTAATATTAAACAAGAGGGAATCAATTTTTGGTATGATTGGGTAAATGCTAAGAATAATTTTTATAATAAAGGCATCAAGCATCGTTGGGCTGAATATAAAATCAGTGTCCATCATCTGTTATGGCCTGTTCCTGCATCAGCTATTAATGCGAATACGAAAGGGGTTATAAATCAGAATATCGGTTATCCTGGTGCAGAGAAAAATGTAGAGCCACTGAAAGTTGGTCAATTATAACAAATGGATGTTTTATTAAAAATAGAATGAATCATGAGATCATTTTCTTATATATTATTTCTTTCTTTGATTTGTAATTTTGCTTATGGTCAAGCGATCATAAAAGGAATAAATTATGATGAAAGTAAAGTCCCTGATTTTGTGCTGCCGGATCCTCTTATTTGTAATGACGGACAGCAAGTAACCACTGCGGATGAATGGGAAAAGGTAAGAAGACCGGAAATTTTAGAGATATTTATGTCTAAGGTCTATGGACGGACACCGACTGATAAAATCGATGTGTCTTATACCTTATTGGCTTGTGATCCTAAAGCAATGGATGGTAAAGCAACTTGTAAACAAATATTGTTCACTTTTACAAATGGGAAGAAAACAATAGATGCAATTCTATTATTATATATTCCTAACCATGTACAAGGAAGAGTACCTGTGTTTGTTGGATATAATTTTATGGGGAATCAAACGACAACATTAGAACCATCGATTTACTATTCTCCAGGATTAAGGTTTGTACATGGCAAAGATAGTCCCGTATGGACAAGAGGAGCGCAGAAAAACCGTTGGTGTTATGATAAAATATTAGAACGTGGATATGCTGTAGCGACTATGTGTTATCATGATATCTATCCGGATCGAGCAGAGTTGAGAGATTATAGTGTAGCTTCTCTTTTCCCTGATTATATATCAGGATCCAAAAATCATGATGAGTGGGAAGCAATTGGAGTTTGGGCTTGGGGATCAAGTCGTATTGTTGATTATTTGGAACGTGAGGGAAGAATAGATATGAGTAAAATTGCAATAATGGGACATTCCAGACAGGGGAAAGCTGCGCTTTGGTCTGGAGCTCAGGATTCACGTTTCAAAGTGGTCATATCGAATGATTCTGGTTGTGGAGGAGCTGCCTTGTCAAAAAGAGTTTATGGGGAAAATATTGCTCGCATAACAACTGTTCTTTCTCATTGGTTTTGCCCTGCATTTAGTCAATATGCAGGTAATGAAGAAAATTTGCCTTTTGACCAGCATGAGATGCTGGCTTTAATAGCACCACGCCACCTTTATGTAGCGAGTGCGGAAGGCGATCTTTGGGCTGATCCTAAAGGTGAATATTTATCTGCATATTATACCAATAAAGTTTATGAATTATACAAAATGAAAGGGTTGGACTCACCAGTTCCTCCGGCTGTTCATCAACCAATTATGAATGATGTAGGTTATCATATACGGGCAGGTAAACATGATGTGACAGATTATGATTGGGAGCGCTTTATGGATTTCTGTGATTTACATTTTAAGTAAATTGGATTTCCTGTAAAGATTAAAAAATGGAAATCTTGGATTTTGGTTTCTGAAGGAATATTTATTCATTATTCAACATAGCTTTTCAAAAACTTGATATACCTCTAAGAAACAGCACAGCGTAGGAGGCTAAGCTAGTATCTTAGAGGTATTTTCTATATAAGAATATTTGAATCTATGAATGATGATTTAGAAACAACCATCATACCATCATGCTTCTTGTGTAAAGGTTGAATATCAAGATATACAGCTATGATAGTTCTTATTTCAACTATCATGCAACTATCATAAATCAGCTGTTTAACCATCATTTTGGTCGTTTTTATCGGAAAATAGATGTACTTTGGAAGTGTTGAAACAGAATGTTTTTGAGAATGTATAAGCCTTTTTTGCCGGAATAAGGTACTTTGGAAAGCAAAAGACGTTAGTTCTTTTCCTCAAAATACGCGTATCAGGTTCATTTACACCCCCATCTGAGCGGTCTTGAGACCTGGGTCTGCAGGGGGGTGACACCCGGATCTCGACAAAAATATATAGCTATATTGCTGAGAATAAGCTATATGTTGTGTGTGAAAAAGCTATTATATCTATGATAGTATGATAGTTAAAAAAACATCCATCATGCCTGCTATCATTCTATGTAGAGATTGATATTCATTATATAAAAGGCAAAGCATGATGGTATGACAGTTGTTTTCGCAATCGAAATTCATCTCTTTGCAGAGATATGTACCTCCTTCATGTGAATCGGATTTGTGGATTTTTATAAAACCTCTACCACCCTCTCCAGGGCCATCCCGTGCGATCCCTTTATCAGCACATGATATCCTTCCAAGGGATTTTTGCGCAAGGCTTCGATCAGCTCCTCTGTTGTGGCATAGGTGGTGAAG
>NZ_MNQY01000086.1:0-12897 GCF_001915675.1 Parabacteroides sp. merdae-related_45_40
CCCGATTGTTTCATAATAGCATCCAGAACTTGCTCCAAACGGGCGTCTTTAAAAGATAAATTCAACGTGTACTTTTGCTCTAAAAGAGTGGTTGAAGCCGAAATATCCGGCGAAATACTTAATAAATTGATGAGTAAAAATAAAAATAACGAGTGCTTTAAGACTTTTTGTGCATACACAAAAGCCCCATGTCTGCTTTTTTCCATAAATTTGTATTTTACAGGTTTAAACTGAGTTATAAAAATGTTTAGTAATCTGTTACGGGAGACAGTATCTGGTACATACTGTCTCCTTTTTGTGTTTTCATGATATCTAAGTCATCATACCTCCTCTCTTTTTTGTTTAACATAAATGATATTTCCTTGGCTTCGTTCCAATTTTACATCCGACGTAAAACTGATCAACTCCAATAATTGCTCCAAACTGATTTTCCGGTCTATGACCAAAGAAAAACGCTTATCTTTCAACTGTTCATTTTGATACCGGACGGTAAAATCATACCAATGCAACAACTTATTAAAGATTTCCTCTAACGCGGCATCTTTGAAAATATATTCTCCTTTTACCCAAGATGTATATAAATCCGTGTCTACAACCCGTATCCCGGACTTACGGCTTTCCTTATTATAACAGAACTGCTCGGAGGGGACAATCCGGAATTCTTCGCCACCATTCGCTTTTACAGCCACAGAACCTCCTACCAGTGTGACACGAGCCATTTGCTCGGACTGATAAGCCGAGACATTGAAAGAGGTTCCCAAAACCTGAACTGCGACTTCATCTGTCCTCACCACAAAAGGACAGTCCGGATTCTTAGCCACATCGAAGAACGCCTCTCCTTTCAACCGGACCTCGCGCATTTCTCCTGCAAAGCGAGTCGGATAAGATAACTCCGATTCAGCATTCAGCCAAACGTGTGTTCCATCTGCCAACTCCAGTTCGTAAGCATTCCCTTTCGGTATCACCAAGTGATTCCAAGACAGCTTTTCTTCATCTGAAGGTTGCTCCCGGTCCGACTCATACGAAAGTTGTCCAACCAGATTATTCCGAATCACCATATTGCCCTGCTGAATCGAAAAACTATCCTGCTTCAACGGAATCCGTTCCCCATTATCCAACAGTAAAGTCGGTTGATTTATGTTTTTCAATACATCTGCCTCAGCAGTCCAATCCTGCTCCGCAGGTCTGTTCATAAAATAGAGCCCTATAGAAAACGCAATAGCGACCAAGGCCGCATAAGGCAACCAACCTTTTAAGTTAAACTTTTTCTTCTTCTCTACAGTCTGGTTGCGTACCCTCATCCAAGCCTGTTCAACATCATATTCAGAATCATTCTGCTTTCCGACAGTCTCGAAACTGCGATATAGTTCACCCACTTGCTCGAACTGCTTTCTGTTGGCTTCCGAACAAGCAAGCCATTCATTCAACAGGCGATGCTCGTCTTCGGTCGCATCTTCGGACAGGACAGACAACATGATCTCATATATCGTTTCAGACTTCATTTGCAATACCTTTTATTATATGACAACAGTGGGCAGGAAAATGGGTAGGAAAAAATAAACTTTTTTCATGTATCTATGACAAATTCAGTCTGCATGTAATTTGTTTCCGGCAATGCCGAACATATATTCGTATATCTTCGACAATGTCGAACAGCTACACGACAACGTCAAAAACAGGTTTCATTAGCATAAAAAGCAAGACTGTTCCTTGTAAATCAATCAATTCTTCCCGCATAATTCGAAAAGCTTCTCCCAAATGATACTTGACAGTATTGACCGATATTCCGGACACTTCTGCTATTTCTTTATATTTCAATCCTTTTATACATTTAAGAAGAAATACTTGTTTACATTTAGGGGGTAGTTTACGAAGAGCCTCCCGCACTTCTTGTTTATACCGGAAATCATTCTCCTCTTCAGCTTGTCCATTCCACTCTTCTACAAGCGAGGCCAGAAAACTTTCTTTCGATAATTCAGCTTTATAGTAATTCAAGCAGCGGTTATAGACAGAGCGATAAGCATAAGGCAAAAAGTTATCCCCGTTGATCGTCAAACCGTCTTTTTCCCAAACGGCAATAAAAAAGCTTTGGACAATATCTTCTACAATTTGTTTATCTGACAAATAACGGGATGCATAGCGGCACAACTCCGCATAATACATCCGAAATAATTGCTCAAAAAGTAGTTCATTGACCATTTTTCCATTCAATTTTTCAATCTTATATGATAACTTAGAAGTACAAATATAGGGAAAAACAAGAAACAGGAGTGAAAACCATAGTAATCCATAGGGTAACCTCATCAAAATTCGGGAACCGTATGAAATATACCAAAGAAAAAACAGGACCTTATCATACAGGTTTTTCTCATTTCCTCTGTCACTGTATCACTGATTTCTTTCTATCAGTTGATATTCAAATTGTTTCATTAGTGATATATGCCCGTTTTCTCTATCACTGCCCTATCACTGACAATCCCCTGTCTCCCATCCCTGCAAATCACTCGATTATTTTATGCAAAAACGGGTGTAAAATAGGTAAAACCGGGTGTTTTTTATTGTTCAGCACGGTACTTTAGTTGCCGGACACCCCCATGTTGCCTCCTCTTACACCCGGGTGTAGAGGGGCGATACATCCGGGTGTAAAGGATGGTAACATGGGGGTGTTTACGGAATTATGTACTTGTCTTTACTAAAAAAAGAGAGGGCTTTTGTGGAACGAAGAACCGTATTTCGTCGATTTACTACCTGCCACATTCGTTTTTACATTTGTTTATTCGACTCTTTTATATGCTCTTTCAAAAACAAAAAGAGGATAGCACACTGATTCTTAATCATATATCAAAAGCTCCATATTTCAGAAGTGATAGAGGAGTGATAGAGGAAAACGTCTTGTATCACTGCCTCTGACGCTTGAATATGAATAGCTACAACCTTCGTTGTGATAGAGTGATAGAGGATTTGCAGAAAACTTTGTGTGCGGATCACGCCCTTGGAAAATTTTGATGCGGTTACCTTGAGCCATCCATAATGCTTTTGTTAAAATCGAAATTAAATTATATGTTGTAGAACATATTTCTTACAAAGATGTTATCTTTGCAGCGGTTATCTAAAAGACAGTAAGAATATGCTAATAGAAGCATTTTACATCCTCTTCTTCTATTTTACAGGAGAGTTTATCAGTTATTTTATCGACGGGTTTATCCCAGGTAGCGTAATTGGAATGGTGCTGTTATTCCTGGCACTGGCATTCAAAGTCGTCAAGCCGAACAAAGTGAAGAAGCTCTCCACGCTTCTGACCGAAAACATGGGGTTGTTTTTCCTGCCGGCGGGTGTGGGATTAATGAATTCGCTCGGTATCATTTCCCAGTATTGGGTTGTGATCGTAACAGCCTCCGTTGTCAGCACCATACTCGTAATTGCCAGCGTAGCACTCATCCAGCAAAAATTAGGAAAGGAAACGGACGAAAATGAATAACCTGGCACAATCGGAAGTATTTTCACTGACTCTGGTAATCGGTACTTATCTGGCTTCTTTGGCTTTGTACAGAAAGACGCGTATCAGCCTGCTGCATCCGCTTATTACCTCCATATTTGTTATTATCGTTGTCTTGAAAACGATGGATATCGAATACGAATCGTTTCAGAAAGGCAGCCACCTGATCCATTTCCTGTTGGGGCCGTCGGTCGTGGCGTTAGGATATGTATTGTATGAGCAGATCCAATACCTGAAAGGAAATGTGATTTCGATCCTGACGTCCGTCTTTGTCGGAGCGATTGTCGGGATTGTCAGCGTTATAGCGATCGGCGAACTGATGGGAGCAGATGCCGCGTTGGTCGCCACGCTCGAACCCAAGTCGGTCACGACACCGATTGCGATGGGCATTGCCGAGAAGTCAGGCGGCATTCCTTCTCTGACAGCCGTCATCGTAGTGGCGGTCGGAATATTCGGCAGTATTGTCGGGCCGTTCGTGATGAAAGTGTTAGGCATCGAAAGCCGCATAGCCAAAGGGTTGGCATTGGGCGCCTCTTCGCACGGGGTAGGTACTTCCGTTGCGATTCAGATCGGTGCGGTGGAAGGAGCTTTGAGCGGACTTGCCATCGGCCTGATGGGGATCATGACGGCTATCCTCGTTCCGGTTATCAGCTTTATTATCTCGCTTTTTTAACTTCCCGTTATCCCGGACTTGATCCGGGATCGTATTTAGCCCTTATACCCCCTCTGCATATCAAACTGATTTGCAACCTATTTCCAAATAAAATTACAGAAGTTTATTGTTACTTTAAGAGGAAAACACTACTTTTGCACCCGAAATCCATCACGAGATAAATTAACAATATAATATAAAGAACATTAGTATGATTAATTCACAGGACATCAAGAAAGGAACATGTATCCGTTTGGACGGTAAACTCTATTTCTGCGTCGATTTTCTTCATGTAAAACCGGGAAAAGGTAACACGATTATGCGTACAACCCTGAAAGACGTTGTAAAAGGCGGTCAGATCGAACGCCGTTTCAACATCGGTGAAAAACTGGAAGACGTACGCGTAGAACGTCGCCCGTACCAATATACATATCAGGAAGGCGAACACTATCATTTCATGAATCAGGAAACTTTCGACGATATCATCATCGACAAAAACCTGATCAACGGTGTGGACTTCATGATCGAAGGCCAGATTGTGGAAGTCGTTTCAGACGCTTCAACAGAAACTGTTCTGTTCGCAGATATGCCTGTAAAAGTACAGTTGAAAGTAACTTATACGGAACCGGGTATCAAAGGCGATACAGCAACCAACACTTTGAAACCTGCAACAGTAGAATCAGGTGCTGAAGTACGCGTTCCGTTGTTCATTGAAGAAGGTGAAATCATCGAAATCAATACACAGGACGGTTCTTACGTAGGACGTATCCGGTAAAATTTATGATTTATGATTTATGATTTATACGTTGACAAGATAAATCATAAATCATAAATCTAAAATCATCCAAAACTTTCTTGCTATGAAAATAAAAGAATGGGCAGAAGAAGACCGCCCACGCGAAAAAATGTTATTGAAAGGTATTGCTTCCCTCAGCGATGCCGAATTACTGGCCATTCTGATCGGCTCCGGCAACAGCCGGGAAACTGCCGTCCAACTGTCACAACGTATTTTAAATTCCGTCAATAATAACCTGAATGCTTTAGGCAAATTATCCGTCAAAGAACTGATGTCTAAGTTTAAAGGCATTGGCAAAGTCAAAGCTATCACAATCAATGCAGCCCTCGAACTTGGGAAACGACGTGGCAACAGCGATCCGGTTCAACGTCCCGTTATCCACTCCAGCAGCGATGTTTACCGGATTTTCTATCCCCTGCTCTGCGATCTTCCCCACGAAGAATTATGGATCGCACTCACGAACCGTTCTTCCCTGGTGATCGAAAAGGTCAAGATTAGCCAAGGCGGGATAAGCGAGACATCAGCCGACCTGCGCATCATCCTAAAAGCCGCAATCAATGCCCTTGCGGCAGGCATCATCCTCTGTCATAACCACCCTTCGGGCAATCCACACCCCAGCCGGCAGGACGACCTGCTGACACAACACCTTCGGGACGCTGCCCGCTTACTCGAAATACAACTGTTAGACCATATTGTCCTGGCCGACGGCAGCTACTACAGTTATTCGGACGAAGGAACCCTGTGAGATAAAGCTATGCTTTACGAAGGGTAACTCTATGCATTAGCCATCGTAAAGCTATGGGTTACGAAGCAGAAGCCACCCTTTCCTGTTATTAATTGTCAATTGTCAATTGTCAATTGTCAATTAATTCGTACGTTTGTATTCAAATTAAAGAAATATGAACAACGAATTCCTCCAAACAGAAGAAGCGATTGTCGCCATGCTTAAAACCGTATACGACCCGGAAATCCCGGTTAACGTCTACGATCTTGGCCTGATCTATAACATAGAGGTAGACGATGAGAAGAACGTTCGCATCGACATGACCCTCACCGCCCCCAATTGTCCTGCTGCTGATTTCATTCTGGAAGATGTCCGGATGAAGATAGAATCAGTCGATGGCGTGAACAACGTGGAAGTTAACCTCGTGTTCGAGCCGGAATGGGACAAGGAGATGATGTCCGAAGAGGCCAAACTTGAACTAGGTTTTTTATAAAGGCATGGATTCCCTTCGACAGAAAATATATTTTGCATCGGACGCCCATCTTGGTGCCCGTTTCCATAAAGACCCGCTTGCCGTCGAAAAGAGACTGGTACGCTGGCTGGACAGCATCAAAGACGAGGCGATGGCTATCTATTTCCTAGGGGATATGTTCGACTATTGGTACGAGTATAAATACGTCGTACCGAAAGGCTTTGTCCGTTTCCTTGGTAAACTGGCGGAACTATCCGACAATGGAGTGGAAATCCATATATTTATCGGCAATCACGACATCTGGATGTTCGACTATCTGCCAAAGGAGATAGGTGCGATCATCCACCGGGATGTGCTCACTGTAGACCTTTTAGGCAAACGGTTCTTCCTCGGACATGGCGACGAGGTAGACTATAGAAGCAAGGCATTCCGTTTCCTTCGCACCCTTTTCCGTAATAAATTCTGCCAATGGCTGTATGCGGGCATCCATCCCCGCTGGACGTTCGGCTTCGCTCTCGGCTGGTCGCTCAGCAGTCGTAAAAGCGGATTAAAAAAACATAAGACAAGGGAAGCAGCCGAATACCAGGGCGAAGACCACGAGTATATGGCCCTCTTTGCAAAAGAATACCTCAAGACACACCCGGATATCAACTTCTTTATCTTCGGACACCGCCATATCATGCTCGACTGCAATATTTCTCCTATATCGTCTGGGACGGGGAAATGCTGTATATGGAGCAGTTCGAAACAGAGTAAGAAGAGAATTAGTTTTTACTAATATTTATCGTTACATTTGTATAATCATACTAAATAGAAAGACGATGCAAACTGAACTCTCCAATATAAGCAAAATCAAGCATGCTTCACTTCAATAGAAATTGGTGGCTTAACAGTCATTACCGGAATTAACGATTCTGGTAAAAGTACGGCAGGTAAAGCTTTGTTCTGTGCAATCAAAGCTCTATCAAGCAGTGAAGGAGATTCTTTTGAGTACAAAACCCGTATCGTTCGAGAATGTATTAATACCCATCTTAAATCAAACAACGGAACAGCATTAATAAACGATGTATTCAGAACATTTGCACAGAAGGGGCGGAACAGTCATCTGTCATATTATCCGATGAGACAGGATAATGTCTTTTTACAATTCAAGACAATCAGGTTGTCAGATCTTTTAAAGATGAAAGTTTCTATCTACCCCTTGTTTATTGTAAAGATTTTGACCGTTTCATTTTATAAAAAAAGACCGCCCCAACCGGTGTCGGGGCAGTCTAAACACTAATCCTAATGTTTTGTAAGCTGTGAGGATTAGAATAATTATTATTTACCTAATATATCCATTGTATCGGCAGCGATCATATATTCTTCGTCTGTCGGAACCACAATGATCGTAACCTTGCTGTCCGGTGTGCTGATGACCATTTCTTCACCACGCATACCTTCATTCTTTTCAACGTCAATCTTCATGCCCATGTATTCCATGTTTTCACAAACGACACGACGTGTCGCCCACTGGTTTTCACCGACACCACCGGTCCAAACCAAGATATCGCAACCACCCATGGCAGCAGCATAAGCACCGATATATTTCTTGATGCGGTAGTTGTAAACATCCAAAACCATAGTAGCACGTTCATCGCCTGCCTCTACGGCTGCTTCCAAATCACGCATATCGGAGGAACCACCGACCAAGCCGGCAACCCCACTCTTCTTGTTGATCAAGTCTGATAAACCATGACCATCCAATCCTTCTTTTTCCATGATAAAGGAAAGAGCACCAGCGTCTACGTCACCGCAACGAGTACCCATCAGCAGACCTTCAACCGGAGTCAGCCCCATAGAAGTATCAACACATTTGCCATGATCTACGGCAGCGATGGAACCACCGTTGCCTACATGAG
Source organism: Parabacteroides sp. merdae-related_45_40 (assembly GCF_001915675.1). NCBI lineage: Bacteria > Pseudomonadati > Bacteroidota > Bacteroidia > Bacteroidales > Tannerellaceae > Parabacteroides > Parabacteroides sp. merdae-related_45_40. The sequence continues at coordinate 8,042 of NZ_MNQY01000086.1, forward strand.
CCGTAATGATCTTCTGTTCTTCATAAGGAACGCCCAGGATTTCGCAAGCGCGACGGGAAACATAGCGGTGGCTTGTTCCATGGAAACCGTAACGGCGCACACCGTATTTCGTATACATCTCGTAAGGCAAACCGTACATATAAGCCTTAGCCGGCATTGTCTGGTGGAAAGCCGTATCGAATACTGCTACCTGGGGAATACCCGGAATCAATGCTTCCATAGCATCGATACCCTTCAGGTTAGCCGGGTTATGTAACGGAGCCAGATCCGAACATTCGATTACCTTGTTGATCACATCCCGGTCGATCTTCACGCTGGAAGCGAACTTTTCACCTCCATGTACCACACGGTGGCCGACAGCGTCGATTTCGTTATATTCCTTGATGCAGCCGTATGTCTTGTCAGTCAGAATACTCAGGATAAATTCGATACCTTCCTTGTGGCCGGGCATTTCTTTTTCCAAAACAACTTTCTTACCGTCTTTGTCGGTCAGTTTCAGGAATGCACCGGGCAGACCGATCTTTTCGATACCACCTTGTGCCATTACTTCACCGGATGTCATATCGAACAATTTATATTTAATAGAACTACTACCGCAGTTTAATACTAATACTTTCATGATTTAATGATTTATGAGTTGGGATTTTAGGAATTTATGAATTATGATTTATCATCGTCACATAAATCATAATTCATAAATCAAATTATTTATTCGCTTTCAAACCTATCGACTGGTTACATGCAATCGCAACCATCTTATAGATATCGTCAACAGAGCAACCGCGAGACAGGTCGTTAACCGGAGCAGCCATACCCTGCAGGATAGGACCTACAGCTTCTGCACCTCCTAAACGCTGAACCAGCTTATAAGCGATATTGCCCACTTCCAGAGTCGGGAATACCAAAACGTTAGCCTGTCCGGCAACATCGCTGCCCGGAGCCTTCAATGAAGCGACCTTTTCAACCAAAGCGGCATCGGCCTGCAATTCTCCGTCAACCTTCAGGTCGGGAGCCATTTCTTTTGCCAGACGGGTAGCTTCGACAACCTTGTCGACCATCTCGTGAGAGGCACTGCCTTTCGTAGAGAAACTCAGCATGGCGACACGCGGTTCCATTCCTACGATATCGCGGGCTGTAGCAGCTGTAGCAATAGCGATACTTGCCAATTCTGGTGCTGTCGGATTCGGCATTACGGCACAGTCGGCAAATACCAAAATGCCTTCTTTACCATACTGGGGAGTCTTTGTAAACATCAGGAACGCACCTGAAACGCAACTCATACCCGGAGCAGTCTTGATAATCTGTAAAGCGGGACGCAACACATTGCCGGTCGTGTTCTGTGCACCAGCGATTTCACCGTCGGCATCGCCGGATTTAATCATCAGGCAGGCAAGAAACAAAGGATCTTCTACTAAAACGGCAGCCTTTTCAGGAGTCATACCCTTTTTCTGGCGCAGCTGGAAAAGCAGGTCTGCGTAAGCGGCTTTCTTTTCGTGATTCTTCGGATCGATAATAGTAGTTTGTCCGATGTGGTTCAACCCGTACTGAGCAGCCAGGCTGTTGATTTCAGCGGGGTTGCCAATCAGGATAATGTCTGCAACTTCGTCGGCCACTAAACGGTCGGCAGCTTTCAATGTTCTTTCTTCTGTTCCTTCAGGAAGAACGATACGCTGTTTGTTTGCTTTAGCGCGTGCAATAATCTCTTGCATTAAGTCCATAGCGGAAGATCTGTTTTTATTATATTGTTAGTTAGATATCACAATAATCGGGTACAAAAGTAGGCAAAATGCAATATAGAGTTTGCAAAATCAGTAAAAGATTTACATGCAGACCTATCAGTTTCAGAACATTTAACAATAATTTGTTACTTCCTTCTCCCCTGACAGGATTTGTTGCAAATCCTCTGCCGTAACGTTCACTTCTATTTTACCATTATGAGCGACCGATATCTTCCCACGTTCTTCTGAAACGATGATTACCAGTGCATCCGTTTCGAGCGACATTCCCAAGCCGGAACGATGGCGTAATCCCATATCTTTCGGCAAATTAGCGTTTTGGGCAACCGGAAGAATACAGCCGGCAGCCTTGATACGGTTGTCCGCAATGATCATGGCGCCATCATGCAAAGGACTGTTTTTGAAGAATATATTTTCGATCAGGCGGGCATTGACATCAGCATTGAACATTTCACCGGTATGCTCATAAACGGTCAGATCGACATCCTGCTGGATGCATATCAGTGCTCCCGTCTTTTTCTTCGCCATATTCATGCAGGCCAGGACAACCGGGGCAATAAACTTCCCTTCGTTCTCCTTGTCATGGTTCTTCTTCGAAAATATTTTTCCCAGGAACTTCCATCCCCTGTGCGAACCAAGTGCCACCAGAAAACGACGTATCTCATCCTGAAACAAAATCACCAGTACAAGGAAACCGACACTGATAAACTTGTCGAGTATCGCTCCCATCAAACGCATCTCCAACACTTGGGAAACCAGAATCCAGACAATAATAAACGACACTACTCCACTAAAGATAGCCAGAGTTCCGGAATTCTTCATCAGCTTATATGTCTGGTACAAGAAGAAGGCTACCAATAAAACATCAATCAGGTCTTTTATTCCGAAATTCATCCACATAATATTAACAGTTGAAAGTTGAAAGTTGAAAATTGAAAGTTTTCGAAACGAGTTTGACTGCTTCTACTGCGGCTTTTACGTCGTGGACACGAAGGATATCCGTCCCATTCAACAAAGCAATCGTGTTCAGGACTGTCGTTCCATTCAGGCTGTCGGCTGGTGTTCCACCCAGATATTTATAAATCATGCTCTTGCGGGAAACACCGACGAGCAAAGGTAAACCGAAATCCTTAAACTCACGCAGATGTCCCATTAACGTATAATTCTGGTCTACCGTCTTACTGAAACCGAAACCGGGATCCAATATAATATCGTTCACTCCCAACAAACGGAGCTGTCGGACTTTCCGGGCAAAATAGAGCATAATCTCCTCCATTATATCTGCATAATCGGTATGTTGCTGCTTCGTCTGAGGAGTTCCGCGCATATGCATCATTATATAAGGTACATGCAAACGGGCGACCGTCTCAAACATTCCAGCATCCAACTCTCCTCCCGAAATATCGTTGATTATCGCGACGCCGTATTCTTCGACGCAACGACGTGCCACATCCGCCCGGAATGTATCGACAGACAGGGTCACATCCGGATAATGCGTATTCAGTATTTTCAAGGCAAAGGCCAGACGTTTCATCTCCTCTTCCGGTGAGACCTCTGCGGCATCGGGGCGGGAAGAATAACCTCCGAGGTCGATGATCTGTCCTCCCTCGGATAAAATTGCCTGTATGCGTTCTTCAATTGCAACTTCCGTCTGCTTCCTACTATCGGCATAAAAAGAGTCGGGAGTGACATTCAGAATCCCCATCACCAGCGGAGTATCGAGTGAGGTAAGCGTTCCTCTAATATTGAGCGTTTTATGTAACATTCTTATTTTTCTTTCCGACAAAGATAAAGGTAAATACATTAAATCACTACATTTGCGCAAAATAACTCTCATAGAAATTATAAAGGGAAAAAGACTATGACTATTCCTGAACTATATGAATTGTTTATACACAATCCGAAAGTGACAACCGACAGCCGAAACTGCCCTCGCGGTTCGATTTTCTTTGCCTTGAAAGGGGATAAATTCGATGGTAACCAATATGCAGAAAAAGCGCTGGCATCCGGTTGCGTGTATGCGGTAATCGACAATCCGGATTATTTTATAGGAGAACGCACAATCCTTGTGGACAACGTGCTGACGACCTTGCAGCAATTAGCGCACCGCCACCGTAAAGTGATCGGCTGTCCGATTATCGGTATCACCGGAACAAACGGAAAGACAACGACCAAGGAACTGCTGGCTTCCGTCCTGTCTACCAAATACAACCTTCTCTACACCGAAGGCAACCTGAACAACCATATCGGCGTACCTCTCACCTTGCTCCGCCTGACGCACGACCACGAAATGGCTGTGATCGAAATGGGAGCCAGCCATCCGGGCGATATCAAAGAGTTGGTCGACATAGCACAGCCAAACTACGGGATTATCACCAATGTCGGGCGTGCCCATCTGGAAGGTTTCGGCTCATTCGAAGGTGTGATCAAAACAAAGGGTGAATTATACGACTATATGCGCCGCACGAAAGGTAAGATATTCATCAATCAGGATAATAAATATCTGAAAGAGATCGCCAATGGAATCGAACAGGTCACATACGGTTCCGATGAAACGGCTTTTGCCTGGGGATGTGTAGTCAGCTGCAATCCCTACCTGACTTTCGAATGGAAACAACAGGGCAAAATCCACACAGTGGAAACCCATCTGATCGGTAACTACAATCTGGACAATGCCTTAGTTGCCGTTGCTGTTGGCCGTTTCTTCAAGATTCCGGCAGAACGCATCAGCCGTGCCATTGCCGCTTACGAGCCGACTAACAACCGTTCACAACTGAAAAAGACTGAAAATAACGAACTGATCATCGATGCCTACAACGCAAATCCGAGCAGCATGAAAGTCGCTTTAGACAATTTCGCCACAATGCCTGTCTCGCCCAAAGCTCTCATCTTAGGTGACATGCGCGAATTAGGTCCTACAAGCGACGAACTCCATACCGAAGTCGTAGCCCGGATCAAGGAAGGTAATTACGATAAAGTATTTCTGTGCGGCGAACATTTCCAAAAAGCCGCCGGAAAAGACTTCACCACCTATGCCACAACAGAGGAGCTGATCGAAGCCTTGCGCAAAAATCCCTTGGAAGGATATCATGTGCTGATAAAGGGATCGCACGGGATGGC
>NZ_MNQY01000087.1:0-6681 GCF_001915675.1 Parabacteroides sp. merdae-related_45_40
TTCTGGAAGATATATTCTCCGTTATCACCGTTACCTTTCAGGAACATATCACAAAAGTTCTGTGCTTTGTTGTCAGGCTTGTTGTTATACAAGGCATATTTGCCAGAAGTAATGATTGCTTTAGATGCCTCGTAAGATGTTTGGAAAAAGCGATCGGCTTCGGAAGCGGGGATACCTACAAGTCCTTCTTGCTGGACCGTTCCGTAGCGGGCAATGGAACCGGCATACAAAGCAGCTCGTGAACATAAAGATAATGCAACATATCTATTTGCTCTGTATTTGGCTTCTGCCTCTCTTGTTTCGGGAAGATCTTGTGCGGCTTCTTGGCATTCTTTTACGATAAAATCATAAATTTCAACTTCTTTGTTGCGAGGAACCATCAGAGCTTCCAAATTGTTGGGATCATACTGCTGCGGTTCATCGATAAGAGGTACACCTCCGTATCGCTTAACTAATGTGAAATAGTGCATGGCACGTAAGAAACGGGATTCGGCTAACAGCAGTTTCTTTTCAGAATCCGATAAGGCCGTTGCTTCCTGTAATTGGTAGATAAAGTCGTTGCAATTTCGTATATTCTTGTATCGATCGGAGAATTTCTGTTCGAACAACGCGTCTTCGTATGTGTATGTCGCATTTCCGTTATCGAAAAGAGGATCTTTTTGGAAAGAACCTTGCGCTTCGTCAGACATGGAAGAGGCGTTTTGTAAACGCCATGCATCACGATACCAGTAATTGAAATCTTCTAAGTTCAGACCGTCATATAAATTAACCATTACACCGTTGATCAATTTAGGGTCTTGCCAAACCTGTTCAGGAGTGATGATGTCGAAAGATTCTTTATCAAGGTAGTCGGCACATGCTGTCGTACCTAACAAAAGTAATCCGCATCCGATATTTTTTATGATTGTTGTCTTCATCATTTCTTTTTTTAGAATGTTAGATTAACACCGAAATTAAATGTTTTCATTTGCGGGTAATAGCGGAACATGCTTTCGCTATTTTCCGGGTCCATATATTTCATGATACCTGTGCGGCTTGTTATTGTTGCAGTATTGAAACTGTTTACATAAACACGCAGGTTTTCAATGCCGGCCCTTTGCATCCATTTTTTAGGGAAGGTATATCCGATTTCGATAGTTTTCAGACGTAAATAATTAGCTTTTTGTCTGGTCCATGTATTTTTGCTGGCATTTGCTGAAAAGCCTGTAGGACGAAGAGCGGGCATATACCCAGGAATCCATTCGCTACTCATGTCGGAAGGATCTTCTCGATGCCAACGATCCAGGTTCAGAGTAATACCATTTCCAAGACCTTGCTGGATGAATGGAGCCATAAAGTCACCAGTTGTGAAAACCTCATGTCCGGCTGCACCTTGGAAGAATACAGTCAAATCGAAGCCTTTGTACTCTCCGTAAAGATTCAATCCATAATACATACGAGGTGTATTGCCGAATCCGATAGGTTGATCGTCTTTACCGTCTATGATACCATCATTATTCCAATCTTCGAATTTCAAGTCGCCAGGCATTAGGGATTTATTTCCATTGTTGTCCTGTACTGGTGAATTCAGTATTTCTTCGTAACTTTGAAATTGTCCGATGCAGACTTTACCCCATTGAATATCTTTATAACGATCGTTACTGTTATTTCTCCAATTGTCATACATATTGGCTGAAGCCGCACGTTCTACATGGCGATTATAATTACGTGTTGTAGAAAAATTCGCTTTTACATCGTATGTAAAGTCTCCAATAGTTTTACGGTGTCCCAACACAATTTCAAATCCTTGTGTTTTATCAGAATTGAGATTCTCTTGTGGTAAAGATTGACCGAAAGTGGTCGGTAATGTTAGTATACGAGTAGCTAGCAAGCCGTCTCTTTTTCGGATGAAGTAATCAAATTCCACGTTTATCAAACCGGATAAAACAGAAGCTTCAAATCCTACGTTGGCTGTTGTTGATTCATACCAAGTTAGGTTTGTATTAGGCATTCCTTTATCTTTAGCTCCGTTTGTAAGTCCTCCGGATCCAAGAACATAATTACCAGAAGGATAGGTGTAGCCAGTTAAGTATTGATAGGCGGCAAAATCACCTTCATCTCCCACTTTACCATAAGAGCCCCTGATTTTGAAGTTATCGAACATCGGTAAAGATTCTTTGAAAAAATCTTCTTCAGAGATTCTCCATCCTAAAGATCCTGCAGGGAAAAAGCCCCAACGTTTTCCTGGTGCAAATTTGTAGGAACCGTCATATCTGAAACTGAATTCTGCCAAATATTTACTGGCAAAAGCATAGTTTATTCGTCCGACTAATCCTGTATGTGCAGAAACGGATGCTTTACCATCATTATTTATATTTGTCTTGTCTCCTGCACCGATCTGATCAATGGCTCCAACTGTAAATTGACGATAGGCTTTGACCCAGTCTGTCCGATCATTGTAAAATTCCCATAAGGCTAATACCCCAACGTCATGCTTTCCGAATGTATTTTTATAGTTTAAAGAAATCTGCCCGTTAGGTTTGAAATAATTGTCGGACTGTGTTGTCAATTCGGATATAGTGTGACTGCCTGATTTGTTATAAACATCATTAACGGCGTCATATGTATACTCATAATATTCCTTATACCATTTACGACTGTATTTATTGTTGTAGTCATAGGATAATAATGCTTTAGCAGAAAGACCTTTTACCCAAGGTACTTCCCAGTTTAGAGTGATTGATCCGTTAAATTCACGGCGATCTCTTCTGTCATAACCGACATTGTCGATATCGGATAGATGAACGGGATTACCTTTATCTCCAGGATTTGACCAATAATCAGGATTGTTGTTGGCATAAATCGGGAAAATAGGTTTAGCCATTTGAATACTACGACTTAGCGGTTCTGCTTCATAAGGTTTCATTCGTGTATCCAAGCGTCCGCTTAATTGTAGATCTACCGTGAAACCTTTGACTATTTCGGCACTGATATTGGAGCGTACGTTATATTTTTTATAATTAAATGCTTTGGACTTGTAAATTCCTTCTTGATCGGTGAAACCAAGGGAGAAGAAGTATTTCACTTTTTCTGCACCTCCCGATACGCTTAAATTGTGGTAGGTAGTGGGAGCTGTTTTTCGAATGACCTCATCATACCAATCAGTTGTTCCAATCCCTTGTTTGAAACGTTCCAAATCTTCAGCCGAATAGGGCGCGGATACTCCGATATTCTGTTGAGCTTCATTATACAAAGTCGCATACTCGTATCCATTGTAATATTCTGGATAACGGGTGATATTTTGTAAACCGACATATCCGTTATAGTTGATCTTGGGTTTCCCAATTTCCCCCTTTTTGGTTGTAACAAGGATCACACCATTTGCACCTTTAAAACCGTAAACGGCGGCGGAAGCATCTTTCAAGATACTGATCGATTCGATATCGTTTGCATCGATTTGTTTGAAATCTCGTTCCACACCATCTACGATAACTAATGCATTACCAAAACCACGAATATCAATGCTTGCATCGTCGTCACCCGGAGCACCGCTTCTTTGTACGGCACGTAAACCTGGCAACTTACCTGCTAACGCATTACTGACATTCGGAGTCTTGACAGTTGCAATATCCTTGGCTTGAAGTGAAGCAACCGATCCTGTTACGGATGCACGTTTCTGGACACCGTAACCGACAACGACTACTTCATCCAATGCTTGTGAGTCTTCGACTAATTTAATCTGGATATTTGTCTTGTTGTTGACCGCAATTTCCTGATCCTTGTAGCCGATATACGAAATGACCAACGTTGCGTTCGGTGCTACATTCAATGTGAAATTACCGTCCATATCGGTAATCGTACCGTTTGTTGTTCCTTTTTCTACCACATTGGCACCTGCGATAGGGCCTAATGCATCTTCAACCACACCTTTCACTGTGTGTTTTGCTTGTTGTGGGCTGCCTGTTGCTCCGGTCGGTGAGAGAACGATGTAAGAACCTTCGATTTTGAAGGATACATTGTTGTCGAACAGGTTCTGCAATACTTCCTGTAAAGAAGTATTTTGGGCATTTACTGAGACTTTTCGGTTAACATTTACGTTCTTGTTATAAATGAACAGTAAATTAGTCTGGCTTTCAATGTCGTTCAAGATGTTTTCCAGCCGGACATTGTTTTTGTTAAGAGTGATGCGTATGCTCTGTGAACTTACCGTTTCTGCTTGTGCGCACATGGCACAGGAAAGGAAGAACAGAGATGTCATCTTTAAAACACGAGATACACAAATTTTTCTTTTCTTCATCTTTGTGATAGTTTAATAAATGATATTAGATTGAAACTTCATTTTTACATTGGACATGGTTTGCCCGTCATTCTGATTATCTCCTTTTCATAGGCTTATCTATTTAATTGTTTATTGAATGCGAATTTCAGTTCCGCTCTCTCGCTCGAAGGTGAAGTGAGCATCTTGTTGTAAAGCTCTCAACACCTGCTCAATCCCGTCGGATATACGGAACTTCCCACTACATGCATAATTGTCGAGCGTATGATTGTCGATAATTATTCGGATACCGAAATTTTTCTCAAGTTCCTTCATCAAATCCTTGAAATTGATATCCTTAAAAGTGATAAGTCCCTCTTTCCAACTATATGGATTGAAGTCGGTGATGGGAGTGACCGTCAGTTTTCCGTTGTTGAGACTGACTGTATTATTGGGTTCTAACACAACTGATTCGTCTGGCTGTGATTTGTCGGTAACTTTTACGCTGCCTTGTATGAGGGCTGTGGAAAATTCATTTTCGTTATAGGCTTCCACATTAAACTGTGTTCCTAAGACTTCCACTTCGCAGCGGCCTGTATTGACAATAAACTTTTTGTTTCTATCCTTGGCTACATCGAAAAATGCTTCTCCTTTTAAACGGACTTCTCTTGTATTTCCGTTAAACGAAGCCGGATAAGAAAATTCCGACCGGGCATTCAGCCAGATATGAGTCCCGTCTGAAAGCGTTACTTCAACCCGTTGTCCGGCAGGAACTTTAATTGTGTTGAGCGCTATTTCTGGCTGGATATTTTTAGTGGTGAATACCGGAATGTTATATAATAAGAATAGGGCGATAACAGCAGCGGCAGCACTTCCGATCCATTTCCAGAGTGGTATGGACTGCTTGCGGACATGATTTCCTTTTTGAAAAGCATTTAATTGGAGTGCGTCGAACAGGGCACGTTCATGATAGAAAGTTTCTCTGTTCATTTTATCGGCATTTACCCATTGGCGGATCTGAGTCAGCTCGTTATCTGTGGCCTCTCCGTTAAACATTTTATGTAGTAACTTCTGTTCCATTTTTTCCTGTTTCTATTATTAAGGGCGAACGGGAGGAAAAATACCCTAAAGGGAAAACGAACTATTTTTTATTATTTTTCATCTCTTGGCAAGAGGGTTTATTTTCACTGTCTGGTTAACGTGAAAATATTTAGGGAGTATAAAAGAAGTCCACCACAAATAGCAGACAAGGAAGGTAGTCTTTTAACTCTTTGCGTAGTAAATTCAGAGCTTTACTGATATGGAACTCGATACTCTTCACTGAAAGGTTGGTTTCCTTGGCTATTGTTTGGTAGTTTTTCCCTTCATATCGGCTCATGATAAAAATATGTCTGGACTTTTCCGGTAGTTTGGCCAGTGCTTGGTTGACAAGTTCTTGTACTTCATTGCTGAACAATGTCTCCGGCTCACATGCTTCCAGGCTGGAGATGCGCATTTGTAGTTCCCATTCTTTGTTGGACAGTAAGTTTTCAGCGATGTTATTCCAGGTTCGTTCACGTTGAAGGTAATCCAGGCATTTGTTTTTTAGGGTGACTAATATATATAAGGGTATGTCTTTGACTTCTTCTAACCGATGCCGGTTCTCCCAGTAATACATCAGGCTTTCCGTCACCAGGTCTTCTGCTGTTTCTTGATTATATGTGTAAGAATAGGCGAACCGAATGTATCGGTCCCGATGGGTGACGAAAATATTATTGAATCGTTTTATGTCCGCTTTCTCATCCATGATGTGTTGTTCGAATGGATTTAGTTCTAAGGGAACTATGGTTGTTTATCTGACAAAAATAAGTAAAATTCTTTTTCACAGTCGGTAATTTGAGGGGACAAATATAAAAAACGTCATTTTTTTCTGCAAACAACTATTCACCGGGTGAAAACAAGTACCATTACCGTCCTAATCTCCCCCACAAAATCCATAGTTCCCTTAGTACTAAGGTCACAATCCTCTCATTATATTATCAACTCTGTACATTCTTAATTGTCGACAACGCGGAAGGCGGGCAGATATATCGTTTGTCAGGGTCGGAGGCCAACCGAGCTGTTTGGCGAGTTGTAAAGCTATGCATTAGCATTCGTAACCAATAGGGGTATTGTTGAAAAATAGTCATTGTTGATTATCAGTCGTTTATGGTGAAAGATGAAAGATAAAAACAGCTTTTGGTAAAAGTTTATGAAAAATGAATTAAAAAACGCCGCCTTTAAGGTGGCGTTTTTTAATTCGAAATCGTAAGAGCCTGTTTAAATTTCTCTGAAATAAATTTTGCATAGCCCTCATCGGCCTGCTTTATTACATTATAGGATTATTTTGAAAAACAACTGTCATACTATCACTAATTTCCTTTTATCAATTGAATATCAATAGACACAAGCAATGATAGTAGGTATGA
>NZ_MNQY01000087.1:6818-11219 GCF_001915675.1 Parabacteroides sp. merdae-related_45_40
AAGTCACGTGTTTCAACAAAAAAGACGGCATCTCCTACAGAAAAACATCCTCAATACAACTCTCACAACCAACAAATGCAAAATTTAAACAGGCTCTAAAAGTTTTGCCAAAAGGCCTTTTATCTTTCATCTTTCACCATAATCGTTTGATAATCAAGAAGGCTTATGATAGAGAAAATAACAAACGCTTTTTATTCACGTGGATATCCCACCGGATTGTTCATGATCGGCAATTGGCTGTCCGTTAGTTTCAAGATCCGTTTTAAAGCAGCCTGGTCCATCGTGGCACGGGGAACGGTTGCCAGACCGGTGGCTGCGCAGAAAATATTGATGTTTTGGCAAACGATGCCGGCATCGACAGCGGCCATCAGTTTGGTGTGGTCGGCAATGTTTCCGAAGCGTGAAAGATCGGAAACGAGTACCAAGCTGACTGGGGCTGATTTGACAAAATCCTGACTGCCGGCAACAGCGGCCCGGTGATCTCCTTTAGCAATAGGTTGCAGGCTGTTTGCCTTGGCATCGTACAGGTAAGCGCCCTCTTTCATAATGACATAAATGTCGATATCCTGTTTGTTCAACGCTGAGGGAGCCGTTCGTTTTCCGTCCGGGCGGTTAATCCCGTTTGCTGCCCATAATAGATCCGATAGATCCTGTAAACTGAGTTCCTTGGCTGCATATTCCCGGTCGGAGTGACGGTCGGATAACGCTTTCATAATGGAACTGCCTCTGTTTTTGTCCGGAGAGCTTAATTTGATTGCTTTCAGATCTTGTGCATACATGGTGACGACGAGTAATAATGATGCAAAAATGAATGATAATTTTCTCATAAACTTATTCTTTTTATGATTGGTTTCAACAAAAATAGGTGAAATATGCAGAAATCGAACACCAAAATACAACTTTTACAATTCTTTAAACTGTAAAATTACGAATGGCTCGTAGATAAAGTTACATTTGCAACTGTTTTTATGTGAATGTATAATCGATAATATCTAAATTCTCAAATTTAATGAAAGAAAAACTACTCTACTTAATGCTGATACTATTTGTGTCTGCGTCAGTGTTTGCGCAAACCGGAGGTGGATCAGCCGCCTTTACAATTAAGGGCCAAGTAGTCGACTCTCTATCCAATGAGTCCGTACCTTATGCCACGTTGAGGATAGCTTTGGCTTCCGCACCGCAGAATCCTGTGAAATTGTTGGCTTGTGATGATGATGGCAAGTTCACGGCAACGATGAACAAGCCGGGTAAGTATGTGATGACAATGGAATCTTTAGGGAAAGTGCCTGCCAAGAAAACATTTACATTGTCGGAGAGCAAGAAAGTCGTGAATTTCGGTAAGTTGTTTATGCATGACGATACGCAGCAGTTAAAAGAGGTTACCGTAACAGCCCAAAAGCCGTTGGTGAAGGTGGAAGTCGATAAATTGACTTATAGCCTGGAAGACGACCCGGAAGCTAAAACCAGCAATGCGTTGGAAATGTTCCGTAAGGTTCCGATGGTCACGGTGGATGGCGAGGATAAAATCCAGTTGAAAGGATCTTCCAATTATAAAATCTATATGAATGGTAAACCCTCCAATTTATTGAGTGGCGACAACGCATCCGATGTATTGAAAAGTATGCCGGCCAGCTCGATCAAGAACATCGAGGTCATTACCGATCCTGGTTCCAAGTATGATGCAGAAGGGGTTGGAGGTATTATCAATATCATTACGACCAAGAACGCATTGCAAGGATATACGGGAACGATTCGTGCCAATGCCAGTACGCTGGGTAGCTTTGGTGGCGGTGGTTATGTTTCGATGAAGGCAGGAAAGTTCGGTATTACTGCTAATTATGGCTATAACTACCGTAATTCCCCCTGGAATGATACCTATTCGATGCGAGATGAGGAAGAAGCGAAATACCAGCAGGGTGACGAGACTTTTACCCGTCCGTCTTCTTTGTTGAATGAGCATGGACGCAGCAAAAACAAAGGGCCGTTCCAATACGGTTATTTGGAAGGTAGCTATGAGATCGATACGTTGAACTTATTAAGTGTAGGTGTCAATTTGTTCCGGGGAAAATCAACTAATCTCTCCGAATTGATTGCGGATAAGGTCAATCGGACCGATCTGACAAATGGGGAACCGACAACGATGTATTCTTATAAACGTTATTCGGATTCAAAAGGAACATTCGGCTCTACAGATGTCAATGTCGATTTCCAGCATTCAACCAGTAAGAAGGATGAATTGCTGACTTTGTCCTACCGCTTCAGCCAATCCCCCAATGACAATGAAGGGCATTCCCGGCTTGAAGATCTGGAAGGGGTTTATAGCCAGGCTTACCGCTATCCTAACTGGAATATTAATGATGCTTCAACGACGGAACACACGGCACAGGTCGATTATACGACTCCTTTGTTTAAAGATCAGACATTGGAAGCCGGTGTGAAATATATAAATCGCCAGAGCAAGAGTAATACATTGGAACAGGTGAAAGATTCTTTAAATGTCTGGCAGGATATTTCGCAGCGTAATAGTGACTTCCGTCATACTCAGCATATTTATTCCGCTTATTTGGGATATATGGTCAAGTTCAATAAATTCGGGGCTAAAGTAGGTGTCCGTGCGGAAGGAACCAGCTTGAATGCGGAGTTTGCCAAGGCGCCGGAAGAAAACTTCAAAACAAATTACTTTGACGTTGTCCCGAATGCGACATTGACTTACCAGTTAGACATGTCTTCACAGTTACGTTTAGGATACAATATGCGTATCCAGCGTCCGGGGATCTGGTATCTGAATCCGTATTTGAATAACATCGACCCGCAGCGTATCTCGCAAGGTAATCCGAATCTGGATTCGGAAAAGAGTAATAATGTGAACTTCAACTTTAGTAAGTTTGCACAGAAGTTCAGTATAAATGCAAGTTTGAGCTATACATTTGTTAATAATGCGATTGAAAGATATACAATAATTGCCAACTTCCCGGAATCCGATCCGCTTTCTCAATATAACGGAGCTTCTTATAGCACTTATGGAAATATGGGAAAACGTCAGCAGGTCGGATTGTTCCTGTATGGCAGTTGGAATCCGGTTCCTCTGTTCCGTATCTATATGAACGGTGGGTTGGATTATACGAATATCGACAGCAAAAAGTCATTGGGACTGACAAAGGATGGTGTGGCTGGCCGAATCTTTGCAGGGACACAGTTTAATTTGCCGAAAGATTTTCGTATTAATTTGCATGGTGGTTATTTCAGTCCGTGGATTCAATTGCAGGGAAAACAATCTCCTTTCTACTTTGCAGGTCTGAATATCAGTAAGGATTTCCTGAAAAAGAAACTCTCCGTTTCTTTGGGTGCACAGAACCCGTTCTGGAAAACCATGAAGATGGAATCGACTACGACAGGTGAAGGTTTTGTGGACCGTTCTACTACTTGGCGTCATGCCCGTGAGTTCCGTTTGAGCGTCTCTTACCGTTTCGGTACGATGAAAGGCCAGATCAAGAAAGTGCGCCGCGGTATCAGCAACGACGATACTAAAGGCGGTGGAGAAGGCAATAACGCCGGTGGCGGTGAACAGGCAATGTAGAAATTTATGAATTCTGATTTATGATTTATGGGTTTCTAATAAATCATAAATCAGAATTCATAAATCATAAACCTCTCCTTAAATTTCCGCTCTCGGACAAATCTATCCATCCAATTAGACAAATTGTGCCTGTCTTTCTGCCGCCAATCACCTACTTTTGGCTTGTAAATAAAGAATTTTGTAAACATGAAACACACGATCTTTAGTCTGATACTCTTTTTTATCAGCACTTCAACCTTTGCTACGCGTAAAGAAATTCTGTTGAACGAGAACTGGATGTTTCGTTTTTCCCATCAGGTACAGTTTAAAAGTGAAGAACGGGTGAACCTGCCCCATACTTGGAACAGTGGCGATGCCCTTTCCGGCAAGCAGGATTACTATCGTGGAATGGGTAACTATACCAAAACGCTGTTTGTAAAACCTGAATGGAAAGGCAAACGTCTCTTTCTGCGTTTTGAAGGAGTCAATACAATAGCGAATGTTTTTATTAATGATGTGCATATCGGCGAACATCGCGGCGGATATGGCGCGTTTGTATTCGAGATTACCGATAAAGTGAAATATGATGCCGACAACCGGATATTGGTGAAGGTCAACAATGCCTTGCAGCAGGACGTCATGCCTTTAGTCGGCGATTTTAATTTCTATGGAGGTATTTACCGGGATGTGAATCTGATCATAACGGACCCGGTTAATATCTCACTCACCGACTATGCTTCTCCCGGTGTCTGTCTCGTCCTGAAATAGGTTGACTTCATAAAAGTCAACAAAGATGAAAAAAGAGAAGTCATTGACTCGTCGCAAGGGTGAACCTTATCCTTTGG
>NZ_MNQY01000088.1:0-6443 GCF_001915675.1 Parabacteroides sp. merdae-related_45_40
TTCAACCGGTCGACAAACAAGGTGGATGTCAAAGAAATAGACACCGACACTTTCACAGCTTGGAAAGACGGTCTGTTGAAATACAAATCGATTCCATTCACCGAATTGATCGAGAACTTGAAAGACATCTACCAAGTAGAAATCCGGATTGATGATGAAAGACTGGCAGATCCATCCATCACCGTTTCCGGTACATTCAATCAAAAACAAAGCATAGAACAGATCCTAAAAGTAATCTCACACAGTTTGCCTATACGGTGGACGAATAAAACAGGAAATTATCATATCCAACATGCACACTAAAAAATAATGCCTATGAGAAAACGCTAATGTTAAAAGTAGCACTGAGACCTACACTAAGCGAACAGGGTCACACCATGAAACAAGTAAATTATTAATCTCTTAAATCAATACATAAGCATGAAAAATGTTTCGTATTACAGGCATCTTCATCCTGAAAGCCTGAAAAAATTAGTAGCAATTACAAAAATTACGGCGGTTTCGCTATTAACAGTTTTACCTTCCACTATGCAAGCGGAACCTACCTATTCACAATCGGTAGTGATATCCATCAAAACTGAACGGATGCTTCTCACCGACTTGTTTTCACAGATAGAAAAACAAAGCGAATTCCTATTTTTCTATGTAGATAAAGATGTTGCAGACATTAAAGTCAACATAAAGGCCAACAGTAATCAAATCGATGAAATCCTGACACAAGCATTGACAGGAACAGGACTGACTTATACGATCAACGATCGGAATATCAACATTATGCGAAAAGCATACGCACGGCAACAACAGGCCAAGCAAATCACGGGGAAAGTCCTAGACAATAACGGTGACCCGATCATCGGAGCCAATGTTGTAGAGAAAGGAACGACTAACGGGTCCATTACTGATGTTGAAGGCCTCTTCAACATCAGTATAGCACCAGGTGCTATACTTTCGATCTCCTACATCGGATACAAGCCGACCGAAATAAAAGTCGGTTCACAAAACTCCTACAACATCATCCTCGAAGAAGATTCGGAGACATTGGATGAAGTCGTCGTGATCGGCTACGGTACGGCACGCAAAATCGACCTGACAGGATCGACCTCTTCTTTGGGAGGCGACAAACTTCGGATGAAGAGTACACCGCAGCTTTCCAGTCAATTACAAGGACAGATGGCCGGCGTACAGATCACACGTTCCAGCGGCGACCCGTCAGCCGGAGCTACTATCCGCGTACGTGGTGTCACGACCATGTCAACTAATGACCCATTAGTGATCGTGGATGGAGTGCCTGGCACTCTTACAGATATTGCCCCTGAAGACGTAAAAGACATTCAGGTTTTGAAAGACGCAGCTTCGGCTGCTATTTACGGTTCACGCGCAGCGGCAGGTGTCATATTGGTCACAACCAAACGTGCCAAAAACAAGGAATTCCATCTTTCATATAATGGAGAATACGGCATCAACACACCGACCGCAAAACCTAAATTCGCTAATGCCGTACAATGGATGAGTGGTCTTAACGAATTAGCTTTCAACGATGGTGCATCATCCCTCCATTCACTTTACTCCGAAGATGTAATCAACAATTACGCACAACTACGAGCTGAAGATCCGGACCGCTATGCAGATACCGACTTTATGGATTTAGGATTGAAAAGTAGCACACATCACCAAAGACACTCTCTCTCGCTCAGTGGAGGTACGGAAAAACTGAAAACAAACTTCAGTCTCAACTATTACAATTCGGAAGCACTTATCCAAACAAAAGACTACGAGCGTTTCAATATCCGCACGAACAATGACTACCAAATCAATAATTGGATACATGCCAATGTTGACTTGAATTTACTCTATTCTAACGCAAATGAACCTCACGGATCGATCTTTACCTTAATGGAGCGTGCACCGATCTACAATGCTTATTGGTCTGACGGACGTTTTGCCGATGGCAAAGATGGTGACAACCCTATTGCCGAGCACCAATTAGGCGGTTCCATGAAAAAACAGAACTACAGTGTGGGTGGTAAATTACAATTAGATATCACACCCATAGAAGGATTAACATTAACTGCCATCGTAGCACCAAAATATTCTTTTTACAAAGGAAAAGACCATCGCAAAAGATACGAAGTCTACCGGATCACCGGTGACCCGATTCCCGGAGTTGGCTATGCTTCAACTAGTCTCAGTGAAAGTCGTAACGACAACCATAGCTTGACTAAGCAGTTCTATGCCAACTATAAAATGCAACTGAAACGCCACTCTATCGGATTGATGGCTGGTTATGAAGATTATTCTTACAAATGGGAAGAAGAAGGTGCTTCACGAACCAATTTTAATTTGGTCAATTATCCTTACTTGAATTTAGGGCCTGAAGACTACCAATACAATAGCGGAAAAGCTGGACATAATGCCTATCGTTCATTCTTCGGTCGTATCATGTATTCATGGGCAGATCGCTATATGCTGCAAGCTAATATTCGCTCAGATGGTTCTTCACGTTTTGCTGATGGCCACCGTTGGGGTACATTTCCTTCCGTTAGTGCAGGTTGGGTTATTTCCGAAGAACCTTGGTTCAACAAAAGCATTGTAGATTATTTAAAGTTACGCGGTTCAATTGGACAATTGGGAAACGAACGTCTAGGGAAGGAGTTTCCTTATCAAGCAATACTCAGTTTTGGCACAGGTTTTATTCCAAATGCAACTACAGGTGTAGCAGATGTCGTACAAACGGCTTATCAGACAGACTATGCTTTCAACAACCTAACATGGGAAACGACCACCACCTATGGTTTCGGAGCTGACATCACTTTGCTAAATAACAGACTTCGTGCATCAGCCGATTATTATTACAAAAAGACAACTGATATGCTGATGGAAGTTGGATTCCCTTCTTATTTTGGTTATAACGCACCGCAAAACAACGCAGCCGATATGAATACGAAAGGTTGGGATCTTGAACTTTCCTGGAGCGATCAAATCAACGATTTCCGATACGGTGTAAGTTTCAATTTGTCCGATTATCGTTCTAAAATGGGATACATGGCAAACCGACAGAAAATCGATGATAACAAGATCACTGAAGAAGGGTCTTATTTTAACGAATGGTACGGATACAAAAGTATGGGCATTATCTTGAATGATGCTGCCATGTTGGACGAAAACGGAAATACCATTCCAGTTCTGACTAACAACGATAAAGCAGGTAACATACGTTACCAAGATATAGATGGAGACGGCAAAATCACTGCTTCCGCCGATCGTGTACGCTTGGGCAATTCCCTACCAGAAATGCAATACGGTGGCTCTCTATGGGCAGAATGGAAAGGCTTGGATTTCAATTTATCATTTCAAGGTGTTGGACATCAATTAGCCTACTGGAACTGGCCCGGTACACCATTCAATTATCAAGCATATGCTTGTCCGGTAAATCTGATCGAAAGCCATTGGAGTCCGACAGCAACGGATGCAGAAAATGCCAAGGCAAAATATCCGAAATTGACGACCAATAGTGCCAATATTTATGCAAAAAGTGACTTCTATATTTTCAACGGAGCTTATATGCGTATCAAAAACATCACATTAGGTTATACGCTCCCATCTGAATTCACGAAGAAGTTTTTTGTTAACAAGTTGAGAGTCTATTTCAGTGCGAATGACCTGCCTGCCTTCTCGAAATATCCCGAAGGATTCGATCCCGAATGGGGGGATCGCGCAAAAGACTTGATCATGTCTTCTTATATTTTTGGCTTGAATGTTTCATTTTAATTAAAAAAATCCTGTTATGAACAAAATAAACAAATATCTATTAACCGGAATAGTCTCACTAAGCATGACAGCCTGTGCAAACCTCGACCTAAATCCACTTTCTGAAGGATCGAGTGAAAATTGGTATCACGATGAAACCGAAATAGAAATGGCACTTAATGATTTGTGGAGACCAGACTTCTTCCCGATTGACGCCATCTATTGGGATGATGATTTGTTAAACCGAAATGGTTCCAACGAAGTTACGCTCGGAACAGTCACTTCTCAATGGGGGACCTCCTCCACACGCTGGAGTTCCTTATACAAGTCCATCGCCCGTGCAACAAAAGTAATTCAAGCATTGGACAATGGTTCTGCGACCGGAATCAGTGAAAGCAAAGTAAACCAATACAAGGGGGAAGCCTATTTCATGTTAGGGTTTGCCTACTGTGAACTGACTGCCTATTATGGAGATTGCGTGTTGAATAAAGGTATGACTTTGGATGAAGCATACGTGGCAACCCGCTCACCCAAAAACGAAGTGCTTGCATATGCTTTTGAATGTTTAGACAAAGCGGCCGAATATCTGCCCAATTCCTACAAAGGTCAACAACGGCCGACCAAAGGAGCCGCCCTCGGTTTCAAAGCCCGTTTTGCCCTCTTCCACGAAGACTGGCAAACCGCCGTTGATGCTGCACAAAAATGTATGGATCTCGGAGTCTACAAATTACACGACAATTATCGGGAAATGTTCCAAGCTACCAGTTCTCCCGAATTTATGTTTTATTTCAAAGGAGACTTGACATTAAAAAAAGGATATGGTTTCATGGAAAATGTACGTGACTTTGTCATACGCAAAATCGGTGGCCATTGCAACCAAAGTCCATCATTGGAGTTGTTCTGTTCCTACACCTGCACGGACGGTTTGCCTATTGACAAATCACCGCTCTATAACCCGAAAGATCCATTTGCCAACCGAGACCCGCGTCTGGCAATGACAATCCAACCTTTCAAAACTAAATACTCTGCTGACTATGCAGAATATGAACAGTCCAAAAAAGATGGGACATTTCCTGAAAAATATCCAGATTATATCACATTAGGCTATGAATTCAATCCCAGTCCTTATGCAAATACGGTATACGAAGTGTCTACCGGTAAAATGGTAGTCAACACTGACTCCAAAGCATCGAATCAACATTCTGCTTATAACGGATTGATTCTCCGTAAATTTGTGAAGGATGACTGGAAAGATTTCAACAATTATAATCTAAAAGCAGACAACTGTTATCCATACCTACGTTATGCTGAGGTACTGATGACTTACGTGGAAGCGAAGAACGAAATGGGACAATGTACACAAGACGACTTGGACAAAACGATCAATCTGATCCGTGAACGTGCCTATCGCGAAACAGGTATCGCTTACCCCCGCGTAGAAGTACAATCACAAGAGGCTTTACGCAAAATAATCCGCATGGACCGTCGTTCGGAATTCGCATTCGAGGGGATTCGTTATCGCGACCTGTTGCGTTGGCGCATTGCTGAAAAATCACACAACAAGTCCATGTATTACTTGAATCGTGCCTGGTCTAACTCCGCCAATTGGAATGGTTTGACCGGCAGTGAATCAAACATCGAATTGTCTCAAGACTTCATAACTTTGTTAAAGAACTGGGACGAAGGTAACTATCCTATCGGTGGCATACCGACAATCGATGAAAACGGACTGCCCAATCTTGCACCTATGGAAACCGCTGGATATATCACTACATTCTACAAAATGTCTTTTGACCCAAAGAAAAACTATTTGTGGCCTATTCCAGCTAACGATATTTTGGTCAACGGTAACCTAACGCAAAACGACGGGTATTAATCTCTAGCAATCGAAGCCTCAATTATGGATTTTCAACATTGAAAATCCATAATTGAGGCTTCGATTATCCATTGAAATAATATTTTTAAAACTTCGATTAATAAATATCGCCATTATGAAGTATAAATTATTTCCTTGTATTCTTTGTATAACATTATTTTCCTGCCATTTTCAAAAAAAGGAAAATACATCCGCTGTCAAAGAAGTCGATATTTGCATATACGGAGGAACATCCGCAGGTGTTGTAGCTGCTTACTCTGCAAAAAAAATGGGTAAATCCGTTCTTTTGGTAGAGCCTGGCAAATATTTAGGAGGTATGACTACCGGCGGTCTCGGAATGACAGATATCGGAAACAAATATGCAGTTACCGGATTGGCACGCCTTTTCTATCGTCGTATTGGAGAGCATTATAATAAATTCGAGCAATGGACTTTTCCCCCAAGTGTCGCGACTGCAACCATGAACCGCTTTGTGAAAGATGCAGATTTGGATGTCCTGTATTATCGTCGCATAACAGATGCTCAAGTTCAGAATAAAAGAATAAAAAGTATCACTTTGGAAGACTCCCAACAACCGGATAAAAAGACCTTGATACGGGTTAAAGCCAAACAATTCATTGATTGTTCGTATGAAGGCGATTTAATGGCAAAAGCCGGTGTCTCTTATTTTGTAGGACGTGAAGGAAACGAAGAACACGACGAGACTCTTAACGGAGTCCAAATGTCTTTCTGGCATCAATTTCCGGACGGAGTAGACCCATATCTAAAAGAAGGCGATCCGAATAGTGGCTTATGTTGGGGAATCCAACCTAATACACTG
>NZ_MNQY01000089.1:0-6397 GCF_001915675.1 Parabacteroides sp. merdae-related_45_40
TCGCGGGTTCGAGTCCCGTCTTCCGCTCGCTTCCAAAAGGCCTCGTTATTCTTAGGAATAGCGGGGCTTTTTATTTTCCTACCATTTGCTTTTGCCACAAGAGAATGCGTATCTTTTAAATACCGAGCGCACACAGATATATGCAAAATAGGTATTGAATGTTAAAAACAACTTGAACAGCCTCTCGAAACTCGGGAGGTAAGAGACGTACAGAGCCAAATATCTGCACAACCGACCATGTGGTGATCCGGCAACATACGTGGTTTTAATACAAAAAAGAACGTTGCATCTCACTATAATAAACAAACTATAGTTCTTGAGGAACTATGGAATTCCACCATAATAACAAAAAGCTTTCAGAAAAAAAACTTAATAATAGAGTATATTAAATACTACGTTTTTGCAAACGTAAACAATCCATTTAACATGAGCAACTTTTTTTACAAAATAAATTCAACATTTAAAACAATAGGAATAAAATAATTTTCTCCTATGTCAAAAAAGACATTGTAATGATAACAATTTCCACTCCTCATACATTTAAGACATTGAATAATAAGATTCTTTCTATATATAAGTTCCATAGTTCCTCAAGGACTATGGAGACATCATTTAGATAATTAGTTAAATAATATGCTTAAAGTAGAAATTCATAATCAATAAAAAATAGCCTATGGGATAAAAACAAAAAAAGGACACAGTTAAAAGTAACAACAGTTAACGTAAAATCTATAATTCCGTAAAAAACATGATCAAAAATGAATTAAATCAAAAATTGCAATTAACATGTATCGTGTGTGCATTGCTATCAGGTACAAATTATCTTCATGCCAATGGCAAATGGTTAGATAGACATGAAAAGGAAATAATCCCTACTGTTAAAAAACTCACAGAAGAAGGGATCCATATAAATGGTACAGTACGAGATTCCCAGGGAGAACCACTTTCTGGAGTGAATATTGTAATAAAAGGACAAACGATAGGTACAACAACAGATATAGATGGCAACTATTTTTTAGAAGTTCCAAGTCGAAGTTCTATACTAGTATTCACTTACATTGGATTTGAAGAGCAGGAAATTGTTGTTGGTAACCAAATCAACATAAACTTGAACATGCACGAAATTTCGACAGGCTTGAATGAAGTGGTAGTAGTCGGCTATGGCTCTCAAAAACGTGCATCGATAGTAGGTTCGATTACAACAATCGAGCCTCAGGTATTAAGCCAAGGGACAACACGTGCCTTAAGTAACAACTTGGCGGGAAATGTGGCAGGTGTAATTGCCGTGCAACGATCAGGAGAACCGGGAGCGGACGGTTCCAATTTCTGGATACGAGGTATTTCATCTTTCCAAGGAGCAGGAACCAGTCCTTTAGTATTAGTCGACGGCATCGAACGAACACTCGATGACTTGAACCCTGCTGAAATCGAATCATTTTCTGTGTTAAAAGATGCATCTGCTTCAGCCGTTTATGGTGTACGTGGAGCAAACGGCGTTATTTTGGTGCAAACTAAACGTGGGAAATTAGGAAAACCTACAGTCAATGTCCATTTCGAACAAAGTTTTACTCAACCAACAAAATTACCCCAATACATCGGTTCAGCAGAGTATCTGACATTATTGAATGAAATAGCAAAAGATAACGGTCAACAGCAATCTCCCTATTCGCAAGAAACCATTGATCACTACATAAATCGAACTGATCCGGATTTATACCCGGATGTAAATTGGATGGATCTGATTACGAAAGATTTTGCCATGAATCAACGTGCAGATATTACTGTCAACGGAGGTTCTGACATTTTACGCTATGCAGTGGTCGGATCATATTATGGCGAACAAGGTATTTTCGAACGCGACAAGAGTCAAAGTTGGAACAGTGGAACACATCTAAACAAATTCAACTTACGCTCGAATGTAGACATCAATATCACAAAAACAACGCAATTGACAGTCAGTGTCGGTGGCTATTTACAGGAGATGAATAAAATGGCAATATCTTCCGATGATGCATTTTCGGGAGCATTCGAGACCCCTCCATTCATACATCCGGCCTATTATAAAGAAGATGATAATATCTATTTTCCAGTAGTCAATCAACGAGTGAATCCGTACGTACAGGTTACTCAAAAAGGATATGCAACAACCTCTCAAAGTAAAATCGAATCGTTGTTCGCATTAGAGCAAGATTTGAAATTTATTACTCCTGGACTGAAAATAAAGGGTATTTTCTCATTTGATCGCTATTCTTGGTCAGGCGTTACTCGTTCAAAAACACCAGACTTGTATCAACCGGCTACCCAACGCGATGAAAATGGTAATTTAATTTTGAACATATCCAGTTACGGACAACAATTTTTGAGCACTTCCGAAAATAATGATTGGGGAAACAAAGCAACTTATGTAGAACTGAATTTGAATTATGAAAGGACATTCGGGAAACATCAGGTTGAAGGTTTGTTCTTGTATAACCAACGGGATTACCAGCAATTTGAAGAATCGTACGACATCGTACCTTATCGCCGCATGGGTATCGCCGGACGAGCATCTTACACATATGACAATCGATATATTGCAGAATTTAATTTCGGTTATAACGGATCAGAAAATTTTGCCAAAGGATATCGCTTCGGATTTTTCCCGTCCGTAGCAATTGGTTACTTGCTTTCGGAAGAAAAGTTCATGGAACCATACAAAGACACGTTCAGCAAAATCAAGTTTCGTGGTTCATTCGGCTTGACAGGGAACGACCAATTAGACGGACGTCGCTTTGCTTACCAGACAACATTGGGAGAAGACGGAACGGGTTATGACTGGGGAACCAACGGACAATATTATCATCGGAATTCTCGCTTTGAAGGTGATTTCGGAATTCCTAATCTGACATGGGAAACCGTATCGAAAACAAATGCAGGTTTCGAATTGGGCCTCTGGAATATGATCGACTTCCAAGTGGACTATTTCTTTGAACACAGATATAATATCTTTATGAAACGAAATAATATTCCGACATCAGCAGGATTTAGAAATACACCATGGGCTAATTATGGGAAAGTAAATAATCAGGGGATCGACCTAGCATTAAACGTAAACAAACAAATCAATAAAGATTTATACGTCGGCTTCCGGGGATCTTTTACATACGCCCAGAACAAAATCATCGAACAGGATGAGGCATTAGGCGTCATGGGGACGAATCGTCAACGGACAGGCGAAAAAGTCAACCAGTTATTTGGATTAGTCGACGAAGGCCTGTTTACTTTTGATGATTTCCAAAAAGATGCCAACGGAGATTATCTGATTGCCGAGAATGGCGGTTACGTTGTAAACGAGGATATTCCTACCCATACATTCGGTCCGGTTCGCCCCGGTGACATCAAATATAAAGACGTGAATGGGGATGGCGTTGTCAGTTCATTGGACGAGACTGCCATAGGAGGAACATACAACCCTCAGATCGTATACGGCTTCGGTGCCAATTTTCGCTATAAGAATCTAGATTTTAACATATTCTTCCAAGGGAATGGGATGACATACGGATTTAAAGGAGGATGCAGCAACAAGTTTACCCCTGGTGAAACAATGGGGGCCATGGGAAATATCCTGACTAACTATCAAGACCGTTGGACCGTTGAAAATCCAAGCCAAGATGTATATTACCCACGTTTGACATGGGGGAAAAGCGAGAATAATGTTCGAAACTCTACATGGTGGTTGGAAAACATGAGTTTTCTCCGAGTGAAAGATATAGAGATCGGCTATACGCTCCCGAAATCTTGGGTACGACAAATTGGCCTGTCGAACATTCGTTTATATGCAAAAGGTAGTAATCTGTTCACATTCTCAAAATTTGACTTATGGGATCCTGAAGTCGACACATCCGTAGGAACAAAATACCCGATAATGAAATCATTTTCAGCAGGTTTTGATATTAATTTCTAAAAATAAAAAAATAAAAAAATGAAATTTAGCAAGTATATTGGTTTAGCGACATTATGTATGTGCTTAAATGGATGCACGGATTTTATAGACAATGCACCAGACGATATTATTACAATAGACATGATATTCGACGACAAGACTCGTACGGAAGATTGGCTAGCAGGTGTATACCAAGGCATTCGGGATCCATACTGGGATTATACGCGTTACGATGCGTTCGAGATGCTGGCAAACGATATCACTCCATCGCAAGGCTGGTTTCCATATTGGGGTAGTGACTGCGGATTAGGATTTCGCGTAGGACAATGGGAACCTAATTCAGGTTGGAGCGGTTCCTATTGGACAATGTCCAAATATATTCGACAAGCCTATATTTTCATGGATAACGTAAAGGCTTTACCAAAACAAAACGTAACGGAGAGTGACGTGGAGACAATGAAAAACGAATGTCGTTTCATGGTTGCGTATTACTATTGGATGATGACCTTGGCTTATGGAGCAGTCCCTTATTTTGAAGATGATATGACTTCGGATTCTCCGGATCTAATGCGCGGTCAGAAAAGCTTTGAATGGATGATCGACTGGCTGGATAATCAATTTTTAGAATTGTCGAAAGTCCTTCCGGACAGTTGGAGTACGTTGTATGGTGGTCGCGCAACTAAATTGGCAGCATTGGCGCTTCGCGCCCGCATATTGCTATTTGCAGCAAGTCCGTTAGTAAATGGAAATGAATGGTATCTCGGCTTTAAAAATTCTGACGGAGAAGAACGTTTCAGCCAAGCTTATGATGCCAACAAATGGAAAAAAGCAGCTGACGCATGTAAGCAGCTGATCGATGAAGCCGAGAAAAAAGGAAAGGGGTTGTATATCGTAAATAACAAAGAAAACGGCAAAGTGGATCCCTTCATGTCCTGTTACGGAGCCACAATGAGAACAGAAGGAGAGGGTAACAATGAAATCATTTGGTTCCGACCTAAAGGAAATTACGGAGATTGGGAACAGCACGGAACTCCTCGCGGTTGCGGCGGTAATGGAGGCTTAGGAGTTACTCAATCACTGGTAGATGCTTTCTTTATGGAAGACGGAACGGAACCTATACTGGGATATAATGCGGACGGTAGTCCGAAAATCAATCCGAATGCGCCATTATATAGTGAGAAGGGATTTTCTACAAAACCCGAATATAGGGCAACCGATTATTATTTAATGGATGGGTACAATGATAGTAATTACCCTGACGTTACACCGGAACGAGACGGGAAACGCTTGATTGTACAACCCAACACATTTAATATGTATTGCCATCGGGAACCTCGTTTTTACCTGACTGTAGTATGGAATGGACAATGGTTCAAATGGGAAAACCGTAATACGAACTTTTTGTATGGACAACCGGACGGAGGACCAACACACGATGCTCCGCAAAACGGTTATTTAAATCGTAGTCGAGTATCATTGGATTATATACCTCGTGATAACAATCACCCTTATCGTCCGGCTATCATTTTCCGCATGGCAGAAGCTTATCTAAGTTATGCTGAAGCATTAAATGAAAGTTCAGAACGCATGAGCCACAAACAAGAAATACTCGACAATTTGAATAAGATTCGCCATCGGGCTGGTATTGCCGAATATGGAACTGGCACGGATGAGAATGGTTTTACCCGCATTAAGATCAATTTCTCAGACCAGAAAGAGGTAAGACGTTTGATACACAAAGAACGCCGAGTAGAATTTGTGGGTGAAGGAGTTCGTTACCATGATTTGCGTCGCTGGAAAACAGCCCATTATGGCATCGGAAACCTAAATGAGCAGGGTGAAAATCCAGATTGGGGTGTCAATGGACCGGATTATGGGATGAATTATTATGGAACCGAATATACTGATCAAGGAGACAACGCCTTCTTCAAACGCACAAAATACATGGATCGTGTTTATCCTCGCAAATTCTATTGGTATCCGATACATCAATCAGAAATAGATAAGGATCCAACATTGGTTCAAGGCCCATTTTGGCTTGGAGAGTAAAAGTGTATAAAGAAAATAAACTGGACGCAGACGTCGCAGAATGCGCTAATTAACGCAGACTTATTTTATATTGTCAATTAATATATCTACGCTTGTCTGCGTAATCTGCGTCCAGTAAATATAACCATGAATTGTGACATAACTGGGCAATGTTTCATGTCCTGGTATACACTTTATTTCTTATTGCAGCAACATTCCACATAACCATACATCGGTGCAAGTATAAATAAATCACTAAAACAGTTTCTAAAAAAAGGATAGCTTCCCGAACCCCGAAAAGCTATCCTCAAAAGTCAAAATATTGAAAAAATACCACACTATCCCCTCAATGCTTCATCCATTGCAGCAGCAGCCTTACGACCGTCACCCATTGCCAGGATTACGGTTGCACCGCCACGGACGATATCACCACCCGCATATACATCA
>NZ_MNQY01000090.1:0-8690 GCF_001915675.1 Parabacteroides sp. merdae-related_45_40
CCGTTCACATCCGGGTGTAAAAAGCCTGTAAACGGGAATCTTCGGCACTTTTTCTGCCTGTTTGAAGCAAAATAAGTCACGTGTTTCAACAAAAAAGACTGTATCTCCTACAGAAAAACATCCTCACTCCATTGAAGTCTTGTGTGTCCAGGCGACGGCCGGTATATTGGGAAAAGGTAATAGCCTTCTTTATAGGTCCGGATAAAGAGGGCTTTCGTGTTTTTCGGCGGAAGCGGTTGATGAGCTTCGATCTTGATGATCGTGCCTTCCGTTCCGGATGCCTGTTGTTGTTTACATCCTGTTGTCAGCAGGAGTGCCGGCAACAGGATGAGGAGTAGTTGTTTGTTCGTGGGAGGCTATTTTTTGAGCTTGGCGATCATGACATAATTATTGTCGTTATCGTCGATCGTGTTTTGAAGATCGGTCAGCTTTTTACGCATTTCGGAGGTGATATCCTGGTTTTTCAACGCGTTCTCGATGTCGGTCATGAGGTTACCGGGTTCGATATTCCGGATATAATAGCCATTTGAGAATGCATAACTGGGATAGTCGATTTCCAAATTGCCGAAATAGTCGTTATAGAGTTTAAAGAAAGAACCTTTTCCTGTTTTTTTGTCCACGATGTAATGAAAAGTCTTTCCGTTGGTCCATGATCCGGGAGCGACTTCAACCGGCGGTTCTGAGAAATCTCCAATGAAATGGTGTGGCCATTCTCCGTATCCGTGCCAGGGAATTTTATCTGTATTGGCAAAGTTGAGTGTGAATGTCGGGATCAAACGACTGTTGTCTCCGTCATATCGGTAGAGCGAATCGACGCGGGTCGGCATTATACATAAAATATTGACATCGAACGTGCCGGGGATATTGAATCCTGATATTACTTCATTACTGAAGTCCTGAGGTGCTTCCAAATGTCCCGGTTCCATGTAGCCGAGCCTGTTTCCTTTCAAATCCTGTGTCCAGGCAACGGCCGCAGAGCCTTTGAAAGGCAACAGAACTATCGAAACCTTGCCTCCGGTAAGATCGACATTGAATTTTGCTTTCGGACAACGCAAGCAAAGAGGAATCGGGTCTAAGACGTTTCCTTGCAAGTCGTACACTAAAAGTTGCGATGCATTCCAAGGCAGGATATAGATGCGGTTGTTTGCCTCGTCCAATTTGGCATCATACACCATTTGGTATTCGCCGGGGCCTTGTCCGATCGCACCGATGTTGGTCAGGAAATTCCCCTTGCGGTCGAATAGTTTGAATGGGTTTGGCCGGCGGCCATGTACCAAGATGTAATTATCTGAAATTGTCACTCCGGTTTGTCCGACCAATGCCTCGTCCCGACTATCCAGTTTTACTATTTCCAATTTTTCTGTGAAGAAACTGAGAGGTATGCGTACAGTATCGGCCAGTAGTTTTTGGTCGCACGACATTACTTTGTCTGTTCCTGCCTGTACATATTGACCGACTATCGGGCTGTTGGCCAAAGGATCGTCTGTTTGTGCGGATTGATTTTTGTCTCCCGTTCCGCAGGATGTTGCTATTGTGATAATAAGCAAACTTCCTAAAAGTCTCGTTGTCTTGTTCATAATCTCCGGATTAATTGTTTGTATTCTATTTGCATTAGATAGTCGGATACAAATAAATCGATTTAATTTGTTAAAAACAAACATATTACTGTTTATTCGTAAAATAACGTGCAATTCGTATCCTTTCTGCCTTTTTGCTGGTTTACTGTAATTGATGTACCTTTGTTTTATGTACAGTCGTAGGTTATATGCTAAGATTGTAGGGGGTGCAGTATTGATCGTGCTTTTATCCCTGATTGGCTCCTGGTTGTTAATAACACGGTTGTCATTTTTCTTATCATTTGTGTGTCTGCTGTTTATCCTGTTGATAACTCTGTTTATAATCCGGTTGGCAACCCGCTTGAACTATAAATTGTCCGTCTTCTTCGAGGCGATGCGAAACGAGGATACGACGCAACATTTCCCTGCTAATCCGGATGATCCCTTTACGAATGCTTTATATGCCGATATGAATCATATCCTCCGGCAGTTGGGTGATAAACATATTGAGATTGAAGAGAAAAGCCTTTATTATGAGAGTATTCTCCGAGTGATGACACATGAAATTCGTAACTCTGTCACTCCGATCGCTTCTCTTTCGGCAGACCTGTTAAAACATCTGGACCGTACTTCCATATCCCGGCAACGCGAAGGACTTGAAGTTATCAACAGCCAGGTGAAGAATCTGACTGCTTTTCTCGATTCGTACCATCGTTTGACACATTTGCCGGAACCGGAATATAAAACAGTTTCCGTACCGGCGTTATTTACTAAGCTGGAACGGTTGCTACAAGCCGAACCGAGAAGTGAACGGGTCGTTTACTGCGACGGTAAAGCTGATAAGTCGACAGGCAAGGAACTTCAAGTATATGGCGATGCCAATCTGCTTACTCTTGCATTGATTAATCTGATCCGGAACGCATTGCAGGCAGTAGAAGGACAAGAGGATGGAATTGTCAGGGTCGATACATGTGCTGGGGCAACCGGGCATCTCCTTATAACAATAACAGACAACGGTCCGGGGATTCCTCCCGAACGGTTGTCTGCAATCTTTACTCCTTTCTTTTCCACCAAATCCGGCGGAAGCGGTATCGGCCTGCCGATTTCCCAACGTATCATGCAATTGCATGGCGGCCAACTTTCCGTCTCATCCATACCGAATGTCCGGACAGAGTTTCGGATGGAGTTTTAATATCCCAATTCGAAATCCTGATCTACCGCCGGAACACCTTCATTCATCCATTTAGGCATGGGGGCATTTTGCAGGTAGTGGTTGAAGAACTGGAACATGCGTTTCTGGAAATCGATCCGGTTTGCCAGGCGCATCGGCCAGTGCGGTTCGCCGGTATAGTTGAGCAACCACGCCGGTTTTTGCAAGCGTTTAAGGGCAATGAAGTATTCGATTCCCTGATACCAGGGTACATGCCCGTCTGCATCGTTGTGCATGATCAGGATCGGAGTGGTCACCTTATCCATATTGAACAAGGGAGAGTTTTCAATGTATTGCAACGGCATTTCCCAGATATTGCCCCCTATGCGACTCTGCCCGTGTTCATATTGCATGGAACGGTTTAAGCCGGAGCCCCAACGGATTCCGCCATACGCACTCAGCATATTAACAACCGGAGCACCCGATTCGATTGCGGCAAAGAGCCGGGTGCGGGTAGCTAAGTAGGCAACCTGATAGCCTCCCCAGCTATGTCCCTGTGCACCGATCGCCTTTTCATTTACATAGCCTTTGGCGATCAGTGAGGTGATACCCGGCATCACGCAATTGTAACAACTTTCACCCGGATAGCCGTCTGTGAAGCGGACATCAGGATTGAAAATGATAAAGCCGTGGCTGAGGTAGAACGGATAGTCGATCGTTGAACGTCCGGGACTGGGCATGTGGTAGTTGTATAATGTATTGGCATTACGTTCGTAAAAATTTACGATTACCGGATATTTCTTGTTCGGGTCGAAATCGGCCGGTTTGTAGATGACACCTTCCAGAGGCCGGCCATCCAGGGAGATCCAGGAAGTCAGTTCGGCTGTCCCCCAAATGATGGAATCCTGCTGGCGGATGCCGTCTGTCAAACGGATGGATTTTTTGAAACTGAGGTTGGATAATTGGATATCCGGATATTGCTCGTATGTTTCCTGCGTGTAGATTACGGCATTGGCATCCTTTGCTTTGGCCAGGGCCGCCAGTTTGAAATTACCGGCAAGCAATGCTTTCGGGGCAACCGGCTTGTTGAGGCGGGTAGTATAATATCCGGAACCTTTGGTTCTTTCGTTAAATCCGGTGAGATATTGTGCTTCGCTTGTATTGTAGGCTCTTTTCTCCCGATCCAGTTGGATCAGCGAGTAAGTGATTTGTTCTTTTCGCCCGTTGACGGTCAGGTTGACCGGAGAAGAAGCAGCAATCGGATCAAACTTCCAGATATCGTAACGGTCCTTGATCAGGATAGATTGATCGTCATCCGTCCAACCTGCTATTCCGTAGGGTGAAGGATAGTCGGGGACATCGTTATCTTCGTCCCAGGCGGCAAATGTCTGCGGAGTTGTCAGGCGGTATTCTTTGCCGTCGGCCGTCGAACGAGTATACCAGGAACTATCTTGATCCTGATACCAGTATGTGTATTTTCCTTTTGGGGAGAAACGCATGTAGGAAGGGCTTTTCTCCTTGATCTGCCGGCGTTCCCCGGTTTCCAGGTTGATTATGTAGATATCATGAAACTGGCGTGCGGTCCACATGCTTTGTGTGCCGTAAGGTCTTGTGGTGGAGAGAAGCGCCCATATGGCATTCCCCTCATCGGCTGTTTGCAGAGTCGGAAGTTCTTCTGTTGCCAATTGGAGAAGGCGTCCGGAACCGAGGTTGTAGATGGCTGTATAAGATCGTTTCAAATCGGTCGCTTTGTTAAAGGACTGTTGCGTGTATTGTACCTTTTCATCCCAGCTCCATACCTGTACATCCGGGCGATTCTCAGCCAAAAGGGTCGTGTCTTTCTGTTTGGGCTCCGGAGCAGTTCCGAAGAAAAGACGGCTTGCGTTTTCGGAAAAATATAAGGGCGCATTTTCACTGATAATCCATGAAGCGGGGAATGCTTTATCCCCTCGTTCTGCAATCAGTTTGCCGGGGGTATTATTTTCTGCCAGATACAGGCTGCTCCGGGTTGCGGCCGAATCTTTATGGGGACAAAACAGGTAAGCGAGCTTGCTACCGTTTTCGTTGAATGCAATCTTCTTGAATACCCCTTTTTTATCGGAGATCCGGTTATTTCCTTTCTGAGGAATGTAGGTATAGAGGACAGAGTCGGATACGACGTATAACACATTCCCTTTTTGGGCAAATCCGAAATCGCTGACTGCCGGGAACGAGTCTTGTTGCATTCCGTCGAGCGACCGGATATAAAGCATGGAGTCTTTTTTGCTTCCGCGTTGGTAAGCCAGCCAGTCGGCTGTTTCCGATAGTTTATAAGATTTGAGCGAATCGATTGTTTCCATCCCTCCGGACAGGCGGGAAATGATGAGGCTGTTCATCGGCATTTTATCCTTGTCTGTTTTCTTTAGCTTCTCAGCCTCCACTTCTTTTAGGGGAGGCGTTTTTGTCACCAAGAGATATTCGGAGGAGGAACTGAATTGTGCTTTTGCAGCAGGTTTAAAAGAACCTTTCTCTTCTCCTTTATCATTATATAGCAGGATGGTCGCATCTCCCCGCCAGGGTTCCATCTTGCAGAATACCCATTTCCCGTTATCGGAAATACGTTGTTCGGATATGCGTTCCCATCCGACCATCTCATCGAATGTCATGGCTCTCTTTTCCTGGGCTTGTATGGATAGGCCGGAAGCCAATAATAAGAGACTAATTAAATGTATGGAATTGCTCATTAATTTGATTGATTTGTTTTAGTATGCAATATTACTCTTTTTTATTAAAAGGAAAAAGTATCTTTGTAACCTTCAATGCTTATAGGAAACAAATAGAACATGAGAGATCGGAATCTGGATATATACAGAGGGGCTATAATGATCTATATCACCTGTTTTTGTCATTTGATATGGTGGGAAGGTGTCAAGGTCGGCATATTTGAAGGAAGCTGGATTACCGGGATATTCTTTGCAATGGCAACCGTGTTTTATATAGTAGGAGCCTCATTTTCCCTGTCATTGGAAAAACCGTTTCGGACTTATTTGAAGGGCCGGATAAAAAGAGTCGCGATCCCTTACTGGAAGTATGCATTGGTTTGTTTTCCGGCTGTTGTGTATCATTATTGGAAGTCGGGAGAGATAATACCGTTGAATGACTTTATATCTTATGTGTTCTTTACCCCTACGGTAGAATATCGATTATTTGATCATATTTGGTTTATTCCGCCTTACTTGATCATATCTCTTTGTCTTCCCTTTTTATGCCGGATGATTCGCCGGTGTAATATACCTTTTATCCTTTTCAGTGTCGTTTTGGTATTGTTGCTATTGTTCAAAGCTTATTATCCAGAGTTGCTTCAAACTGTAATAGTCTATCTGTTTTTTACGATATGGGGATTGTATTATAAGAAGAAGTTAGGCTGGCAAATTGTTGTTTGTGTAATAGCTGCCGTAGGATATTTGATTTATGCTTTCGGAGTTGAAAGAGTCCCTTTTGATCTGCAAGCTAATGGAATAGGTGGAATTTATATGAAAAAGGGATTAGTTTTCTTATATGACAGATCTGCAATGGTTCGTCGTTATATTGATATATATTCTAATGAAGGATATGAAATATATTTGGTCCATCCCTTTACCATCATTCTGTTAGGCGGTATAAAGCGGCTTTTGGGGTTGGACCCAATTATTGCCGACCATCTGTATTTGCAAATGGTGTATATTGTTTCCGGCTTTTTATTCATACTGTGCGTTAATGTCTATGTGCTGAAAACTTACAATTATATATGGTCTTTGGTAAATAGAGTTTTTTAAGTCGTATTTCCTGCCATGCTCATTAACCAGTTGGATCTTTGATTTATAATCCGCTGCGTGCTGAATTGTTTCAGGAAGAATACGGTTCCGTCTTTCCGGTAAAGTTCGTATATTTCAGGTAGGAGATCAGATAAGTGAAAGAGCCGTCATACAGCAGCTACGGATCGTTGCTTATCAACTCCGGGATAAATAAGTAAAGTCCGTGTTTCATATTCATTTGAATTAGGTTATTTGTCTTTTATAAATGTACGGATATCTTCCGACAAGAATTTATACCCTTGTCCGGCTTTCAGGACGGTGCTTTCCGGTGAAATATAGATAAACGAAGGAAGCGCATGTACCCCGTAATGAGCCGCTATGCCACTCATGCCCAGTCCATCGGACAGTTGCAGCCAGTTGTCTGCCGATTCTTTGACTTCTGTCTTTTTCCAAACCGCTTCTGGATCTACAGACAGGCTGATAACGACAATTTTCTCTTTATATTTTTCCGCAATTTCCTTTAGTAAAGGAAACGCATCGAGGCAAGGGCCACAGTATCGGCTCCAGAAATCAAGGATGATGTATTTCCCTTTATAGTCGGAAAGATGGTGGATGTTCCCTTTGATGTCTTTCAGTTCGACATCCGCGATCTTGTCTCCTTCCTGAACTGTCGAGGAGATAGACAACAAGGAAGTTATCTCTTCCCCCAACCGGGATTGTCTTTGTTCGTCCGTCAGCTTGCTGTAGACAGATACGACTAACGCTTTATCCTTCAACTTTCCCGCCTGGCAACTCTTGGCAGCGTCTCTCAGTTCTTCCAGGCCGGCATCGGTAATCGGATAGTCCAGCATGAGCAGCAACTCTTTTTGCAGGATAATCTCTTCATGTATGCTGTTCACCGTCTGCCTGATCGAAGCAAATTCCTGTTTGGCGACCGAATCTTTCGCTCTGATCTTGGGGAGCAGTTTCATACACTCTGCCGTTAAGTCGTGGATGCGTATGTTTTCCTCCCGTGTAGCCTCCCGGAAACGGTTCAGTTCGACTTGTTCGGGGATTGGAATGTCGCTTTCCGCCAGCCAGTTCTGCACATAAGGGGCTTCTCCTGTGATTTTGATGTTCGCTCCGGGCTTCACCCATACGGTGTAGCCGGTGTTGTTGAGGGATATGTACATCTTGGTCGTCCTGTCGGCTTCCCTGGTGAATTTGAATTTA
The DNA here is from genome assembly GCF_001915675.1 of Parabacteroides sp. merdae-related_45_40. Classification (NCBI taxonomy): domain Bacteria; kingdom Pseudomonadati; phylum Bacteroidota; class Bacteroidia; order Bacteroidales; family Tannerellaceae; genus Parabacteroides; species Parabacteroides sp. merdae-related_45_40. The sequence continues at coordinate 7,692 of NZ_MNQY01000090.1, forward strand.
CCGTTCACCATTTTTTCCTGATCTTCCGGTCGTACATCCATCCCGTTTCCTTTCATCTCCGCGCAAAAAAATCTGACGGTATCCGGCATATTCCGTATGTCTCCTTCGATCGTAACGGTCTTTTACCAGTAAGCGGAAGAAGCGCAGAAAAAGATTCCAAACAACCATACAAGTGTCTTCATAAGCAATTCGATTTATGATTAGTGACGGCAATATACAAGTTTATTTGATTTGGAATCATGCGGGGTACGATAATTTCGTAATCTGTAACATATCTTAATACGTTACGGCCCATTCTTTCCCTTCTATAACATTTAAGACTTAGATCAACGTCTCCGTTACCACCTGTCCGTCGAACAGGTTGATGGTGCGGGAGGCAAACCCGGCATCGTGCTGGCTGTGCGTCACCATGACGATCGTCGTCCCTTCCTTGTTCAGTTCGCTGAGCAGGTTCATCACTTCCTGTCCGTTTTTACTGTCCAGGTTACCGGTCGGTTCGTCGGCGAGGATCAGCTTCGGGTTGGCCACTACGGCGCGGGCAATGGCGACACGCTGTTGCTGGCCGCCGGACAACTGCTGCGGGAAATGCTTTTCGCGGTGCACGATCGCCATCCGTTCCATTGCTTCCTGTACCTTTTTCTTTCGCTCGGCAGCCGATACACCCATGTAGAGCAAAGGAAGTTCTATATTCTCGTATACATTCAACTCGTCGATCAGATTGAAACTTTGGAAGACGAACCCGATAATCCCTTTGCGCAGTTTCGTCCGCTGGGCTTCCGTATATCGGGATACTTCGATCCCGTTCAGGTAATATTCTCCGCTGGTCGGGTTGTCGAGCAATCCTAAGATATTCAACAACGTTGATTTTCCACAACCGGAAGGGCCCATAATGGCTACGAATTCCCCTTCCTTCACCTCTATGCTTACTTTATTAAGAGCCAACGTCTCTACCTCTTCCGTGCGGAAGATCTTTTCTAATGCAACTGTTTTAATCATGGT
>NZ_MNQY01000091.1:0-6340 GCF_001915675.1 Parabacteroides sp. merdae-related_45_40
AAGTCACGTGTTTCAACAAAAAAGACGGCATCTCCTACAGAAAAACATCCTCAATACAACTCTCACAACCAACAAATGCAAAATTTAAACAGGCTCTAAGGCCTCTTGGCATAATTTTTATCAACAAGGACTGTATGCTCCAGAACAATCTAAGTAAGGATCATCTTTGCAACAACCATTTGGCTCATAAACGAGTTTACTATGTCCCCAATCCGGTCCATGTTCTCCTCTTGCTAACGCATCAATATTTTCCAATGCCAAGTCTGAGAGTTCAACTTCCTGTTTATTCTGCTGGTAATTCCAGTCAGCCGCTATGGCGATTGCAGCAAAAGCGATAACGCCCAAAATTTTCGTTCCCATTTTATTATTAATTGTGGTTCTTTCGTCCGGTACCATTTCCCGGAACGGGTGATTTCCTACCCTTTTGTTGTTTTCTCCAAATTTACTACTTTTGTCGTTACCTCCTTCTTTATTAGTTATTGAATGAGGAAAAATCGGGGAGTTTCTGCTTAGACTTGCAAGGTTCTGTGTGCAGGAACTCCTTTCTTTTCCCCGTTAATTATTTTATTTCACTGTCCCGATAAAACTCACCATCAGCGAGTTGTTCGGAATGTTCCCATAAATGTCTACCGTTCGGTAAAAATCGCCCGGCTGTTCCGCTTCGTAGCTGACCGTGATCGTTCCGCTCTCTCCCGGTTGCAGTTCTTTCCAATTGTACAAGAGGTCAGAATACTTAATATCATGAATAAGAAGCATGTTTTCATGGACGGTATGAATTGTTTATTAACGTTCGACAAGGACAATCACAGGATTATTCCCGTTTTCGGGTATTTCGTAATCGATCAGATATTTCCCGTCTGTCGATATGAAATGAGGCACGAAAGTACTTCCTTCCTTGAATCCGTAAGAATTGTCCGGATAGATGACCTTTTGATAAAACGTTTGTTGGGTATTTTTGTCATAGCTGTAAGTGTACGGATCAGTTACATCATGGTGAGCCAGATAAATGATACCGTCTTTCTCTCCAGTTGCAGCAAGCGCAATTTTGCCGTTGAAGAAGTCCCATTTTTTCATCAGTTGTTCAGCCGTGCAAGCAAACATGGCTTCTTTGGTCGCCTTGTATTTGCCTAACTCGACTACAGCATAAGGGACCAAATTCAAGCTTTCATCGACTTGGTAAATCGTGTCGTTGAATACTTCCTTGAAGGCGGGGACAAGCCCGTCAAACGCTTTCATTTCAGTAGGTATGCTATATACGACCATTGGTGATGCCGGTTCGAGTTTTTCCGTAACCGGAATCGTTTTGATGGCTGTTGTGTCCCGGAAAAAGACGAACCTAACTTTCTTTTGCCCGGTAAAATTATTTACATGCCCTAAGAATAGGTCCGTATTGGGAACGAGGAAAAAATTCATTGTATGCCGTATTTTGGGCTGAAACCACTTTCCTAAATATTCTCCTTGCCAGTTGTAAAGTGTGAAATCATAATTCCCATCTACGACAAACAGTGTGTCATTTCGCAAAACAACACCACCCATTCTGAAATATTCTCCTTCCTCTTCTCCTTTTTCCCCGATGTCATATTGGTATTTCCCATCTTTATCAAATAGAGATAATCTGTCCGAATGAACTACTAAGAATTTATCACCGTCCAAAATAACCCTTTGTATGAATTTGATCTGAATGAATTCGTTGGTTTCCAATTGCACGTATCGAGGGTTTGTCCCCCATTCATTCAAACCCACTTCCAATGCCTCATTCTTGACTAAGGGACGAAAGTCTATCCAGTAAAAGTCCTCATGATCGGAAAATTGTGCTTGCCGACCTCCGCAGGAAGCCAACAGCAGGCAAAAGAGAAGAATCCATGTTTTCATAAACTTGTTATTTCAGAATGTTACTAATATCAAACCGTATGATCGCCACTTCCGGTTCTTCAGTCGCGGCATAGATTGTTTTTTCGTCCTCGGAAACGGTGAACCGGGCTAAACTTCTTTCCGAACGTAAGTTTTTCAGTAAATTGCCTTGATGATCAAACACCAGCATGTTTCTGGGTTTTATGTTTTTCCGATTGTCCCGATCATATTTTTGCCCGAAATAACTACAGAAGATATAATTTTTTGTCATTTTCACATCTGCAAAACCTAATTTCAAAAGAGTCAGGTCTAATTGGTCTTTCTTATAGATTGGTTGTTCTGCACAAGCATCCCATAATATTTTGCAAGTGCCATCTGCTTGTTGCTCATAGCAGGCGATATAGCCAAATGATGCCATTGTAGACACGAACTTATTTCCATACGAACTGACTGAACCTCCATAAGTAACTAATACTTCACTTTGATGGTCTTTATCCGGAATATTCCCCATGTTCCCGATTGTGTTCAACTCTTTATCCAGTATAATTATAGGCTGGGGCATACCAACGACGACCGAACCTACAAAATAATCCTGATTAAGTACCTTGCCGAATAAGATATTTTTCTCATTACCTTTCAAGTTTATTGTTTTCGCTTCCGGTAATTCTTCCGCATTTAAGATTTCATGCCATGAATATGTCCTCAGGTACATTTTTGCTTCATCATAAACATATACATCTTTACCATTTTTTCCCCAATAGACGGGTTGTACAAATTCTTTAGGTCCGCCACCGAATAGACCAATTTGTTTAATCTCTTTGCCATTATTAGCATCAACTATTCGCATAAAGTAGTCACCTTTAGTGGAAAAGAGTAATAATTTATCATCTATGATATCTATTGACCAAGGATAATTCATAAAGAGTTCATAGGGATAGTCAACCCCGCTGACAGGAGTCTCTTCAGGTAATGTGAAAATGCGATACTGGTTTTCACTACAAGAGGTGAAAAGAAAGCATAGAATAATAATGAATAGACTTTTCATGATCATGTCGTTTTAGGAAAAGGTGCTGCCCTGTTAAATTTAAGCAGCACCTATAGTTTATAAATTATAAACCGCAAGCAGGATACATGTTATAATATGTATGTCCATTTGACAAGCAAGTCATTGTAGTGAAGTCGTCACAACGATCTCTTCCGCTCTCACCTCTAGCAAGAGCCTCTACATTAGCCAACGCCAAGTCAGAAAGTTCAACCTCCTGTTTATTTTGCTGGTAGTTCCAGCCTGCTGCGGCGGCGGCGATCGCTGCAAAAGCGATTACGCCCAAAATTTTTGTCCCCATTTTATTATTATTTTTAGGGATTTATCATTTTATTATTAATTGTGGCTCTTTCACCCGGTATCTTTTCCCGGAACAGGTGATTCCCAACCCTTTTTTCTTTACTCCAAATTTACTACTTTTGCCGTTACCTCCTTCTTTATTTGTTATTGAATGAGGAAAAGTCCGGGAGTTTCTGCTAACGTTTGTGAGGCGGTAGGCAGAGACTCCTTTCTTTTTACTTGATATTTATAGTTTGACTGTCTTACTTTCTTTCTATCTTTTCTGATTGCTCCTCCTTTATTTAAGATGATTATTCATTAAAAAAACTCTAATATATAAGGATTATCTTCCATATTGCAAATAATCTTATTGCCAAATTTGTCGATCACATCTTCGGGGTGTTCCGAAAGACGGTCGGGCGTGATATATAATAATATGCTGTCATCGCTCTCTGCGTCAGAAATAGTGGAAAGAGTTGTCCCGTATGAGAATTGGGTTGAGACCTTTTGTCCTTCTTCTACTTTTGTCAGGTAGTTTTTTCCACCCTGATGTGTCTGTAGCCAGATTATATTCCCTAAAGAAATCATGTTGTTGATGTAAGAGCATTTATTGGCTTCAAGGATAAAATCGATACCGTGTGTTTGAAACATTTCCAACAACTGCTTTTCGGTGAGAAACTCATTTCCTCCGGCATAGTGTCCCATTTGGAATTGCTCAGTTTGCGGGTTGAATGAAACGAATGTGTTTGAAATACCTAACTGGAAAAGATAACTGGATCCATAAGCCGCAAATTGTACCGGCCGGAACATGATGTAGGGTATTTCTTTTTTCAAATATTCGGCAATAATTTCCCCCTCTTTGTCTACCAACGTCAAAATGTTTTCGTTCTGTCCGGTGACAAGCAGGACATGAGAGTTCTCCATCTTTTTAAATTTGTGGATTACAAATGGATAGGAAATTTTTCTTTTGAAAGAAAAATCGGTAGCATCATATACTTTCAGGCTTTTGTTGTCCGAAATCCATACTTCAGTTTTACCATCTGCCTCGCAGACATCGAAATCCTCTATTCGGGGATATTCTTCCGGCCCTTGTCCTTGCCTGTTCAAAGACGATACGAATTTTCCATCCTTGTCGAAATGGTGGATTGTTTTGCCATTAGAGGATAAAACATAATAATGGTTCCGAAACTTCCTGATCTTATCAATCTGCCCGATCAAACTGCCGGAAGTCGTTTCCAGCGGAGTAATTTCGTAGCGATCAGAAAACAACTCCGTCCATGTCGGCCGGGATTCTTCAGGAGATAAATCCGCTATCAAAGCAATTTTTGTTGCCTTTTGATCTGAGCAAGAGCTCAAAAGCACGCAAACCAAGCATATAAAAAAGAACTGTTGGGTGATATTTTTCATCTTTTATTCCTTTATTTTAATCGTTAGTAAAATCCAATCGTTCCCAGTGGTTAATAATCCGGGTAACATTTTCCGGATAGCCGGGTATGTGCATTTAATATTTAAGTAATGACCGGCAAGGTCATTCTCGCGAACAAGCAAATAAAGATTGTTTTTATCTGAACCGATAAAAGGATTCACATATTTGGATCTGAAATTGTCAAAAAGACGGTCGAAAGAAAAGAGGATATTGTCTTTACACCGGATAGCACAAAAATCGTCCCTTTTCCCCATTAACTTGAAAAAAAGATAATCCGAAGCGAAATAAAAGCTATAACAGTTATGGATGTATTTTTTCTTATCGATTATTTCAGCCATTCCCGCATCTTCTTTGGGATACTTGTCTCTGGTTAGAAATTCTCCATGAAAATCAAGACTATAATATGGGAGTATCTCCTTCTCGGAAGTATCATATCTATAGATTGTGTCTGTGTTATCCGGGAGAATCAAAATGTCGTCAGCATCTGTCGTATATAAATTATAAGGTGCGAACAACCATTCTTTTTTCCCCCATTTGGGCAGATATAATTTGTGGATAGACTTGAAATCGGTGAGAGCCATAAAGTGTCCTTCAATGTGTCCTCTTTCTGTATTGGCTCCTCCCGAATAAACCAGAAAATCTTGTTTTGCGGTCGGTATGATGGCGGCACAAGGAAAAGGCAAAGACACTTTTTTGACCGGTGCGCCATCCAGTTTGAACTTGTTAATAATTTTGAATCTGCTCACGACCCACAACTCCTCCAATTCCGGAACAATACACATGGAATTGACTATTAAGGCATCCGAAAATGTAATTTCCTTTATGAACTTTCCGGACTTAGAGTATATATATACATTTTTTCCAGCCATAGTACTTCCCATAAAGTATAGGAAATCTTTATATTGAACCATATTTGTACAAAAATCAAATACAGTATTACTTAGTTTTGTACAGGAAATGTCTGTAATCAAACTATCAAATGTGATTTTTTGGTAGTGATTCATGTCCATTTGAATGGTATTTTCCACACGGGAGGGAGATAAAATACCGTTAATACTATTTGTACAGAACAAGTATATAAAAAGCAAGAGTCGTATTCTTGTTATCATAATCCAAATGGAATATTCTATAGAAGGTAACTTTTCGCAAAAGTTACCTCCCTCTGATAATTAATAATATTTTATATCTCCGCAGGAGCATGAATATCCAACACCGTATGAGCCACATATTGCGATCCAACCGGTTACGGAGCTATGTCCAGTTCTCCATTTACAGTCACCACTCCCTTCGCCACTGGCCAACGCTTCCACGTTCGTCAGCGCCAAGTCTGAGAGTTGAACATCTTGTTTATTTTGCTGGTAATTCCAGCCAGCAGCCACTGCTATTGCTACTAAAAGTGCTGCTCCAAATATATGCTTTTTCATTTTTCGTACCTTTGTTTTATTGTTTTTAATTCAGTAAATTTTCTACCTTTACCTTTTCTATAGAGGATCAAGATAGCCAAATGATGTACTGAACTTGCATCATTCTGTTTTGTCCGGTTTATATTACCATCATACACCTCCTTTCTAAGGGGTTTCGGGGAGCTTGCCTTCCTTTCGTTCAATTACTGAACTTGGCCTCTTATTTTTACTTTGACAGGAACTTGCTGTGTTACATTTAAGTGTGACGATTTCATCGAAAAAGCCTGTGTCTTTCGGTGTCATCCTGACTTCAATACGAAGCCGCTCTCCCGGCTTCGC
>NZ_MNQY01000091.1:6488-6793 GCF_001915675.1 Parabacteroides sp. merdae-related_45_40
GCGCCGAAGTCTACTTCGCTGTTTATGGCTTTTGCCGTCGTTTTGATCCGGTCGCGCCCCGGTGATATTTTCCCGGTCATCTGTTTCAAATACAAATCCCTGACAGCCAAGTTATGCACCGGATTGCCGATCACCTTCACCTTATTATTCTTATCAAGCAAGAAAGTCTGAAATGTAATATCTTGCGGAAATCGGTTCAACTTGTTCAATCGGCTGTCCCGATCGATGCAGACCGGACGGTCGAAGTTGTCGCGTTTCAGGATGTATCGCAACTCTTTGTCGTCTTTCGACTGGAAGACGAAGAT
>NZ_MNQY01000092.1:0-5669 GCF_001915675.1 Parabacteroides sp. merdae-related_45_40
AAGTCACGTGTTTCAACAAAAAAGACGGCATCTCCTACAGAAAAACATCCTCAATACAACTCTCACAACCAACAAATGCAAAATTTAAACAGGCTCTTATATTTCAATCATAAAATTCATTACCTCAAACACAAGCTTCACTTGATTCCTTATTTTAATCTATTCATTCACTTTTTTCTCGGTCAATAACTATTATGATTGGCTCTTTTTACAAAAAAAGCGATAATATTTTAATTTGAATTTGTTGTTTGTGTAAAATTTGTTAATATATACGTGAGTTCGATGCAAATGATACTGGCAAAGGACAACGGTTACTTTCGTTGTATATTTGTATCGGACATTTTAGAAACAAAAGAATATTTGTTTTTGACAGCAAAGCAAGATGTATATTCTTATCTGCTTCGGGTTAACAAAGAGGACGGTTCTGTTACTTCTATTTGTAATGGTGGAGAATTTAAAGAAACACCTTTTATGAAAGTAAGATATGTAGATGTTGAAACCCCTAAATTTATCAACGACCTTTGCGGCGGCTTGCCATTCTATCCTTTTGACCAGAACGAAAATAGCTGGATTGCCAAATATGAAGCAACAGATTTGTTGGAACAGATTGATATTGATGAATTGAAAGTAACCGAAGTGTTGATGCCGGAAAAGAAAGCGCAACTGATCCGGATTTTGGAAAACTTGAAGGAATATGATAATCCGGTGATTTATGATAGCAACCTTAAAATAGAATGATATGAGACAAAATTTGATTTTTGAAACAACACAAAGTCTTGGATCATAAAGAAGTTTCTTTCATAACAAAGCCGGAACCTCAAATCATCAAACAAAATATAGCCAATACGAAACAGTTGATATTGGAAATTACGGACTGCTGCAATTTGGACTGCCATTGTTATCTTTGTCCGTCTCCATCTAATTATGAAATAGTGATTGGACGTTTAAATCTTTGTCATATCAAATAAAAATGTTCGATACATTCCCCCATTCCCACCAACTCGAATCCGCCGACTGCGGTCCCTCGTGCCTGCGCATGATCGCGAAGTACTACGGTCGCAGCTATTCCATCCAGTACCTCCGCGAACAGGCATTCAACCAGACCACGAATATCCTGATCTCCTTTTTGGCGGCGCGGGCTGTTGTTTCGGGTGAAATGACGTTGGGCATGATGATGTCGCTGACGTATATCGTAGGGCAGTTGACGGCTCCTATCGAGCAGTTCATCGGCTTTGCGTGTGCCTTTCAGGATGCGAAGATCAGCCTGGAGCGGCTCGGCGAGATCCATCAGAAGGAGGATGAGGAACAGACGCTTGCCTTGAAAACGAACCGGCTCCCGGAAGAGCGGACGCTCCGGGTGGAGGATGTGTGCTTCAGCTATGACGGGGCGGACCGTGACTATGTGCTGGAGCATGTCAGCCTCGCGATCCCGCAGCACAAGGTGACGGCTGTGGTGGGGGCGAACGGCAGCGGGAAGACGACGCTTGTCAAGTTGCTGCTTGGTTTCTACGAGCCGAACAAGGGGGCGATCCGCGTGGGGAACGTCTTGCTGAAGGATATGAACCCGCATGTGTGGCGTGCGCATACGGGGTGTGTGATGCAGGACGGCTTCATCTTCTCTGACACGATCGCGCGTAACATAGCGGTGGGGGCTGAATCGATCGACAGGGAGCGGCTGCTGCATGCCGTTACGGTGGCGAATATCCGGGAGTTCATCGACTCGTTGCCGTTGGGCTACAACACGAGGATCGGCATGGAAGGGAACGGCGTTAGCCAGGGGCAGCGGCAGCGTATCCTGATCGCCCGTGCGGTGTACAAGGATCCGGAGTTTATCTTCCTGGACGAGGCGACGAATGCCCTGGACACCAACAACGAGAAAGAGATCATGGAGCACCTGCACCGGTTTTACCGGGGCCGCACGGTGGTCGTGGTGGCGCACCGTTTGAGCACGGTCAGGGATGCGGACAACATCGTCGTCCTGGACAAAGGGCGGGTAGCCGAGGAGGGGACGCACGAAGAACTGACGGCGAAACGCGGAATATATTACAAATTGGTGAAGAACCAGTTGGAATTAGGCAATTAAATGATGATTTACCGGTAAATCATCATTTACAAATTGTATATGGAAAAAGGGAAAGACATAGAATTACGCAGTGAAGCGGTGCAGGAAGTGATGGGGCATAATCTTGATATGTTATGTAACATAAGACTATATATTGCTTGTTATAAAAGAAACCATACATTTGTATTAACATTAAATAGAGTACTGAAATACTTTCGTGTGATTTATAACTGCTATGATATAAAAAATTGAATGTAATATGCAAATTCCCAAAATAATTCATCAAGTATGGGAAGGTAAGACAACCCCTTTGCCTGATTTTCTTTGTAAATTGGGTAAATCATGGAGAGATAAGAATCCGGATTGGGAATATGTATATTGGGATAAGGCACGTATGGATTCATTTGTACATGAGTATTATCCTTTTTATATGGATATTTATAATAAATTCCCATATGATGTTATGCGTTGGGATGTGATTCGGTATATGATTTTATATAAGATAGGAGGTCTGTATGTTGATTTCGATTATGAGTGTTCTTTGAAAAAACAAGGTGCTATTTTAAGTAATGAAGAAATGGCAAAAATTTTTGGTAAAGGGACCTATCGTTGTTGTTGTGGTACGGGAAGCAATGTCCCTTGCTTTAATGTGACGGCAAGTAGTGAAAAAGAAGCTCTTTATTATTTACCTGATGTTTGTAGCTCTTATGGGGGGGGGAGACTGCTTCTAAAAGAAAAGGTAGTGTGTCTTTCGTACTCGTCCCTGTATCAAGCACGGGGACGAGTACGAAAGACACACTGTTTTCATACCTAATTTTCGAAGATTCACATTATATTTAAACAATGAAATGGATTTGTATACTTATATTGTTCTTATCCCCTTTTTTCATTTGGGGACAAAAAGAAAACGTGTTGTTTGTTAGCACTCAGCGTTTGACCACCTTGAATCTTTCGAATATTGCAGATAAATCAACAGTCATATCATTGAATAAAAAACCAGGACAACATCAATCTATTTGGTTCTCTGGGCAGTATATCTATTTGGCCGGGATTACAAACAATGTCCATCAATACCATCTTTCCGGCCAATATATTCGTACATTTAAATGTGGTGGATATATATTAGGCATCACTGGAGACGAAGCCAAGCATGAGTTGTATATCCCGATATCAAAAAATGAGAAATGTGTATTGGAGTGCTATGATTATTCTGGTAAACTATTGCGTCAATACCCATTGGAACAAAATGTTTGTGCTTGTACTTTTTTTGAAAATAAAGTTTGGATGCAGCAATATTTTATGCGGGATGATACGAGCTATTACAAATTGTCAAATATCGATTGTATGAGCGGTGATATTGAAGACTTAGGTGTTTTCCATAAGGATTATTATTGGGCGGGATTTTCAATCGCTTCCACTGCTACTTTTTCTATTGTTAATGGGCGGCTATTTTTTTCCATGGGTACGGATTCTACTCTGTACCAAGTTCGGGGAAACCGTTTTGAACCTTATTTGCGTTGGTGTATAGAGCCGGGAAAGCGCTTTTTGTCGGAGCGGGGGTGTTGAATTGCCACGCTTTATTCGGACGTTATTTATTTGTAAAATACTCTCGAAACGATCTGGATGATCCAGATGGAATCTCTTGTAAAGATTATTTGTATGTTAGATCAGTCAAAGGTTCTTCGGCAGAATATAATGTACAATATTTAGGAAATGAGCTTAGCTGGACTGCAGGTGTGGTTGATGATTTGTATCATACTGGATATGTTTCGTTAAGTATGTCGAATAGGCAGGATTGTCTTTATTTCACTACGGAACAGAGGAATAATGAGTCAGGAAAAAATGAATATCGAATTTATTTGGTACGTGTTAAACGGTAAAAAAATATGAAGTTTGCTTATTTATTGTATGCTTTATTGATGCTATCGGGGCTTTTCTCTTGTGTTGCAAATGAAAAAACAGAGATGCCGGTCATCCCTGTCGATCTGGAGAACAGCCGTAAGAAGGTCTCCTTGTCTGATATTACGGAAGAAGTGAAAAATATCCATTTGGAGCTGACGGAACATAGTTTGATAAGCGACTTGGTTACACGTGTGATTTATACAGATGACTATATTTTTTTGATAGATCGTAAGAACCCGACTCCCATTATGTTTGACGGCAATGGAAAATTTCTTCGTACGATAGGTTCGATGGGACAAGGACCGGGTGAATTTACCGGTCTGATAGACATTGCAGCTGATTTTCAAAATGAATATTTATATATAACAACCTTGTCTAAATTGTTACTGTATGATTTTGACGGGAATTTCATAAGGGAAAGAAAGTATGTGGAAGAGCATGTAAGATATGCGAATTTTACTAATGGCAGTTTGATATTGATAAGTGAAAGAGATGAGGATGGAGAAGACGGTCGTATCCAAAAGACGAATCTTGATTTCGTAAGCACTGATTTGGAAATAACAGATAGCTTGCATCTGAAAACGTATGTTAATCCACGTATGCTTTGGTGGCATTCCCACCAAGATTTTATTACCGAAAGTTCGGGAAATGTCTATCAATATTATTATGAATTTAATTCTGAACCATTCTTGCGAGATACGTTATATCAATTGGAGGGAAACGAACGTATCCCGAGCCTGAAAGTTGATTTTGGAACAACCGGCGTCGATGTCGAGGGAGAACGAACATTGGCGTTGTGGAATATCTATCGGAGCAATCGATATGTTTTCTCTGCCTATTGGGTAGCAGACAGATATATGCGTTTTTGTTATGACCTAAAAGAAATGACGGGCTATAATATGGAGAAAGGATATGAAGATGATATAAACCATAGTGGTATAGTTGACATCCGCCCCTTGAACACAGATACAGAGCGTTATTATTATTTTTATACACAAGAGAGGCATTCGGAGGAAGAAAATCAGGTATTGTGCATCGGCACTTTGAAAAAATAGAAACGATATTGTGAGATATATGAAAAAGAATAATATTTTATTATTTATATTGGACTTACTTGATGTAAAGTATACTAAAATTTATGCAAGGAAATATTATGAAGAACATCCTCATAAGAATGATTTATTAGGTGTCTCTAATATGTTATATCATTACGGTATAAAATCCGAAGGGCTGAAACTGGAAAGAGAGATTAACGCCTTACAAGAATTGGAAGTTCCTTTTATTGCTCATCTGGATGGAACTTTTGTAGTGGTGACAGATATAAAAACAAGATAAATTTACTTATTTTGTCGAAGGTCAGAAGATAGAAGAAACTAATGAATATTTTTTGAAGAAATGGTCTGGTGTTGTTTTATTATTTGAAAAACAAAATGTTATTTATCTGATAGTAATGATGTTCTCTGGTTGCAGATTTTTTATTGCAATATCTCTATAACTGGTCCATCCTTTCTTGATTTCACCTGTATGAGTGACACCCACCTGAGGTGCCATCAATTGATACTCATGTGAGGTGTTCGGTATTATAGAAAAACACAACTTTCTCTACAGCTGCTGTAACCTCCTTGATATCATAACACACACTTACCCTTAAGCAGTTTATTCGTAAGCATTCGGTAAACCACGTATTTTTTCCTCAAACTTCCGT